>JBBQST010000266.1:0-6760 GCA_038213625.1 Thermoflexales bacterium | reverse complement strand
TTGTCGGAAAGCCTCGCAGAGGCTTCGTCTTTGAGCGCGGCGGGTTTACCCCCGCGCGTTCCAGATCGACGCGAAACTAACGCCAACCTCTCAATTTAATTTACGCCGGCACTACCACCGGCCACGCGCGAAACAACTCGTTCTGCCCTGGGGTCAGTCGAGCGCGAGTGCTGTCGGTGATATACGGCACCTCATCCATCGTGGCGATGTTTTGCGACATCATCCAGAACGGCCCATAGCCCACGTGCAGCGTCTTGCGGGTTTGGTTCGAGCGGTTGGTGAAACCGCCGTGGCGCAGGTGCTCGGTAAACAGAATGGCGTCGCCGGCCTGCGCCGGCAGGCCAATCATGCCGGGCTCATCGTCGGGAGTGGTGCGATAGGGCGGGCGAAAGTTGGATTTGTGGGTGCCGGGCACGACGCAAAACGGCCCTTGATCCATGTCCACATCGTGCAGGAAATAGACCATGCGCACCATCATGCAATCGATCTGGCCGTTGGTGACGGTATAGCGATACTTGTGGTCGATGGGGCCGCCCATGTGCGTGCCAGAAGCGTTGCCGTGGTAGCGAATGCGAATCTCGGAGTTGTTGATGGTGGTGCGGCCCTGCACGATGCTGTGGATGTAGTCCATCGTAGGTGTGTGATCGAGCAAGGGATCAAAGGCCGGTGTCGCATTCCAAAAATCTTCGATCATCAAAGTCTTGCCGTCGGCGCGCTCACCCCAGGCGTGATAGCCGCGCTCACTGCGGTGGTAATTGTTGCCCCACGGCGAGATTTTGCGCGGCTCGGCGTTGATGTGGGCCAGTGCGTGCTCCTCCAACGCGTTGATGGCATCGAGCAAACCTGCCGCCTCAGACTTGCTCAGCATATTTTTGATGACGGCGTAGCCGAGGCGGTCGAACTCGTATTTTTCAATGTCGTTCATGGTGGGTCACTGTATGCGAGGAATTTCGGATTTTGGCGAAAACCTTCGTGGTGAAAATCTTAGAGCAATGCTATCGGCCGCACCGGCGAGCCTGTGGCACCGACGAACTTGAGCGGCGCGCACACAAACTGAAACTGATAGGCGCGGGCTGCGGCCAGTTCGCCCAGCTTTAAATTCTCAACAATATAAATGCCGTTGCGCGCCAGAAAAATAATATGGCCTGGCAAGGTGCAACCCAGTGCCTCGTCTTTCAGGCCCAGGACATCCCAGGCCATGTTGTCGGCACCCACCGCCACTGGCTTCTGCTCGGCAATCCAGCGAGAGGCGTCGCCATGAAGGCCAGGACCGGCCAGGTAGTGCGCCTCGTCGTGCCAATAGCGTTCGTTGCCGGTGTGGACCAACACAATGCTGCCCGGCGCAATCACGGTGTTTTGTGCCCGCGCACACGCTTTCAACTCATCAGCGGAAATGGCGTAGCCGTCGGGCAGCGTCTCCAGGCCCAGATGCGCGGCCATATCCAGCAACACGCCGGGAGCAACAATGGGTTTGATCTCTTCTACGCCGTGGACTTTGTAACCGCGGCTATTCACAATGCGCTCGTCCACCGGGATGCCGCCGCAGAGGAACATGTTCTCGGCCTGATGGCTGAGTGCGTCGATGTGCGTGCCGCTGTGCTCCTTGCACACGATGAGACCACTGGAGCCGGTGCGCGGCCCATCCTGTCCCTGGCTGTCGGAGTGCCGCTGATGCAGCACATAGCTATAGCCAGGCTGGTGGGCCGGATGAATCGGCATATCGACCGTACGAGGTTGTTCCAGATCAAAGACGCGGGCTTGTGAGAGATTGGGCACCATGCCGAGATTGTGGCTCACGAGTCAGCAGAGGGCAAGGAGCGATGAGCGGAGAGCTTTCCGAACGCTCTCAGCTCTTCGCTCTACGGCTCTTCGCTCTACGGCTTATGCGATCCATCGCAAAACGGCTTGTGAGCCGACTGGCCGCAGCGGCACAGCGCATAGGTTTTGCGGTGTTCCAGTTCACCCGTCTTCTCCCAGGCCAGCGGTTCACCGTGCTCCGAAACCACCTGCTGTTTTTGAACGAGCGGCACACTGCCGTGCACGATATAGGGCCCATCGGTTTGGATCGTGATTTTCGGGGTGGGGTTGGGAGCTTCTGATTCAGGCATCGCCATGGCTTTGTTCCTTGGCAAATAGTTTAGGGCACTCCGGCATGAGCAACCATTCACTTTGGTCATGAGTGTTGCCTGCTGCTGGTCACCCTGTTGTTGATACCTTCACAGGATCGCGGTCGGATCGCATGACCATTTCATCGAACACTTATTTAGACAGCTGCCACAGCAACATCATTTCACATCTCAAAATCGATCTCGGTCGATAGACACACCTCGGCCTTTAGCACACGCGCCATCAGAATAAGCACCTGCCGATTGTTCTCTGCGCTTTCAGAGGCAATACAGTCTGATGGGACGCTAACGCGGAAGTCGCGCATGTAGGCATCGTTGGCGGTGAAGAGCACACAAATATCGCCGGCCAGTCCGGTCAGAATCACCCGCGTGGCACCGAGATTCTTAAGCAACAATTCCAGATTGGTTTGAAAGAATGCTGAATGCTTGGGTTTCAGAATGAAGTAGTCATTTTCATCCGGCACCAGCAACTCGACAATAGCCCGGCCGCGCACATCGCTCGTCAGGCAGTTTTCCACCAGCACCGGGAAGTCCGAACGCCAGCGGCCAAAATTGTCGTTGGCATAGATGACGGGAATGCCAGCGGCCTCGGCACGGCGCTTCAAAGCGGCCAGATGTCTGGCCATCGGCAACGCATGCACCAGTAGGTCTTCGCCGCCGTCAAATTCCAGGTCATTGATGACGTCGATCATGATCAAAACCGTGTCGCTCTGGTCAGGGGTGTGATTAAGAGGATCGACTATTTGATCTTCAGATGTAGGCATTTGCATAGGATTACTTAATAAGCAGACGCTTGCGCCAAATTACCGGTCATACCGGACACACGCGTGGCTTACGCCACACAAACGCGGGACTGACACGCCTGTCGGCCTCAGACTGACAGGGGATTACACATGCGACGACTTGGCCCGTCGCGCCTATCTTTCTATCATAGAGCTCAAATCTACAAGCTGAAACGCAGTCTGGCAAAGCAGACTCAACGCACCAGGATTGCGCACTCAGCAAAGGAGTTAAGAAATGGCTAGAAATACATCAACGATGTCGAATGACCTCACACGAACGAATACCCAAACCGTGGCGCGCGTGTTCGACTCGTGGTCATCGGCCAGTCAGGCAGTGGATGCATTGCGCGCAGAAGACTTTCGGGATGACCAGATCGGCATCCTGTCTTTGGACAGCAAGAGCGGCGATGTTCGACAGAGCAATGTCCGCAATGGTGAGATTGTTGACGACGGCCAGAATATGGTGTCAGGTGTAGCCACAGGTGCCGCCGTGGGTGGTGCAGCGGGTTTGTTGGCCGCTCTGGCTGCTCTGGCAATCCCAGGTGTGGGACCTATCATCGCAGGTGGCGTGCTCGGCACAACCCTGGCCGGCGCAGGTATTGGTGCCGCGGCAGGTGGTTTGATTGGCGCGCTGACCTCGCTGGGTTTTAGCGAAGAAGATGCGCGCTACTATGAAGAGGGCATCCGCAAGGGTGGCACTTTGGTGACTGTGCATGACAGTAACAAGCTGACAGATGCGGTACGCGTTCTTGAGCAGTTTGGCGGCCGAACCCGCTAACTTGCATTAGCAAGCCCTGTTCGAAATCATCTGAGACCCATGACCAGTCTAGTGTCGTGAGTCTCAGATTTTTATTTTTCTCCTGTCGTGCATTAGAGTCATCGCGTGGCAAAAGTATTGGTAATTGGAGCTGGCGTTGGTGGTGCAACAGCGGCCGCACTCCTGGCTCAGGCCGGGCACGCGGTGACCGTGCTCGAAGCACATATCGATCCCGGCGGTTGTGCCAGCACCTTCTTTCACAAGGGGTATCGGTTTGATGCCGGTGCCACCCTGGCCGGCGGATTTCATGAAGGTGGGCCACATCACATTGTCGGCCAGATGCTAAATCTCACCTGGAAAGTGCAACCCGTGAATCCGGCCTGGGTGGTGCATCTGCCCGACCGCACGGTGACCCAATATGGCACGAGTGAGGAACGCGAGGCTGAATTCGCGCGCGCGTTTGGTGACACTGCCGACGGCACACACGTTTTAAGGTTCTTTAAGGAAGTCGAAACGGTGAGCGATGCCGTGTGGGATTTTGCGGCACGCCGACCGGCCTGGCCGCCTTCCAACCTGCGCGACCTGATTCAGGTGGCCACAGCGCTGCGGCCCAAAACGCTCATCGCCCTACCCCATGTGCTCGAAACCATGGGCGGCTGGGCGCGGCGGAGTGGGGTGCATGACCCGGCCGCACTCACATTTTTGGATGCGCAATTACTCATCTCGGCCCAGACCACGGCCAACAAAGCCAGCGCCCTGTTTGGTGCGGCTGCGGCCGATTTGCCACGCAAAGGTGTCACCCATCCTGAAGGCGGCATCGGCGGCATCAGTGAACAACTGGTCGAGGCCATTCGCGGCTTTGGTGGGCAGGTGCATTTTCGGCAGGAGGTGACGAAGCTCGATGTGAAAGCCGGTCGCATCACCGGCGCGCACACCAACAAAGGCGCGCACTTTGATTGCGATGTGTGCATCGCCAACCTGACACCGTGGGATCTGGCGCGTGTATTGGGCGAGGCCGCGCCGGCAAATCTACTGCGCGAAACTCAGCGCCGGCCGGATGAGTGGGGTGCGTTTACGCTGTATCTGGGGATTGAAGAGACGGAGGACGGAGGACGGGAGACGGTTGACGCTTCCGTCTCCCGTCCTCCGTCGCGGCTTCTGAGCCGCCCCGTCTCGGAAAGCGATCATCATCAAGTCGTCGCTGATTACACAAAGCCGCTCGGCGAGACCAACTCCATCTTCATGTCGTTCTCGGCCGCGGGCGATTTGAAACGCGCGCCAGCCGGCCACCGCGCTGTCACCATCAGCACGCACACCAACCTGACGGAGTGGTGGCGCTTGCGCGACACACCTGGCGCGCAGGCTGAGTATGATGCCCGCAAGGCCCTGTATGCCGAGCGCATGCTGGACAACGCCGAGACTGTGTTTCCCGGCCTGCGCTCGCGCATCCGGCTGCAACTGGAAGGCACGCCGATCACGTTCAAGTTTTACACGCGCCGGCACAAAGGCGGCGTGGGCGGGTTTCCCTTCACCAGTTTGTTTCAGGCGCGTGGGCCGTGGACGGGCCTGCGCAACGCCTGGCTGGTCGGCGACAGCATCTTCCCTGGGCAGAGCACGGCGGGTGTGACCATGGGCGCGATGCGGGTGGCCGATGAGGTGTTGCGGGCTTTTTAAAATTCAACTCTACTTGCTGTAGAACGCCTCTTCAATTAGCGGCTGGCATATTTCTCCACCAGCTTTATTGGTGAAACACTCGTATCCACCAATAACTCCATACACTGTAATTTTGTCATCGACATACAAATCATCAAATGGAGTTTCCATTTTTACGTAGACGGCATCTGTGGTGCCAGACGGATACATTTGCACAATTCCTTCTTCACCTAGCACATTGAAAACCTTTCCTGCCACACGAACCAGTTCCCCCATGTGGTTGTCAGGATAAGTCAGCAATTCTCGTGTTGCAATCGTCTTATAGGCCGCTACACGCGACTGAACCGTAGCACGTTGCTCAGCTTGAGCGGTAGCCTGCTCGATGCGCGCCTCTTTAGCAGCTTGAGCTGCTAAAGCTTGTGCCGTCGACCTTGCTACTTGCATTTCCGGTATTTGCCGCTTGTAGAAAAATGCCTCAGAAATATGCGGTTGACACACTTGATTATCCTGAGCATTTTTGAAGCAATAAGCCCCTTTCACAGTGCCGTACACGGTTACAACCTCATCTTCAAACAAATCAACAAGTGGTTCTGAGGTTTCAACTAATACTCCATCGGCGGTGCCTGTAGGAAAAATCTGAAAGGCATTGCCATCACCTGGCACAATATTAAAGACACGTCCCACAACGAAAACCTTTTCACCAATATGTTTATCCGAATAGTTTTGCAGTTCCTTGAGATCGGCTGGAAGATATTCTGCCAACATTTCAATCGTCTCAAATCGCGCCTGAGCCGTTGCGGTGGCAATCTCAGCTTTGGCCTGGCGCGTGGCCAGTGCATTTTGCGCCTTCGCCGTTGCCGTGATTGCGGCTGGCTTTAATGGTTTACTCGTGCCTTGAGGTGTGACTGTTACGGCCTGCATTGACTTGGCAGACACCTGATAATGAAATAACACCGTGAAAGATGCCGCAAATAGAGTCAAAGCAAGTATTGAAGAGGTTATGTGATGATTTTTCATGAAGCTCCTTGTAAGATTGATGAGCAACCATGTTAACCACTGGTACCGTATCACGCAACTAGGCATTTCGTTGGAACGCATTTTGCAAAGTTCAAATGTCAGACTTCTTCAGAAGAAGTCTGACATTTAGAATTCACCCATGGCTTTTACGCTGCTCAACCACATTCATACGCTCGTGTCGATGAGCGGCACGCGCACGCAACCGACGCCGGCCATTCACGATGCGGCCATCTTGATCGAAGACCACATCATTCGCTGGGTCGGCAGGAGTGAGGAATGGAGAATTGAGAATGAAGAATTGAGAATCGGAGAACAACGATTTTCTCTCAATTCTCAATTCTCCATTCACAATTTATCGGGCCACATCGTGCTGCCAGGCCTCATCAACACGCACCATCACCTGTATCAAACCCTCACCCGCTGCA
>JBBQST010000265.1:0-6801 GCA_038213625.1 Thermoflexales bacterium | reverse complement strand
CTTCCACACCAGCGCGCCGGTTTTGGCGTTCAGGGCATAGGTGGATCCGTCATGCGAGCTGACCACGACAATATCGGCGGCGACCCCGGCAGAATGGCGCAAGGCTCCATTGGTTTTGTATGACCAGATCAGTTCGCCGGTGGTGGCATTACGGGCATACAGCACGCCGTTCAACGCGCCCATGTAAAAGTAGCCGTTGGCGATCACCGGTTGCACACGCGAGGCAAAGGCGACTTCGTACCACTTCCAGGCATAGCAATAGGGCGGATCCACCTGAACACTGGAAACATTGGTGCGCTGCGCATCGCGGCCCAACTGCGGCCAATCCTGGGCAGGGCCAGTGGGTGGCGGCGGCACAGGCGTTCCACGGGCTGGGGTGGGTGTAGGCACGGCCGATGTGGGGCCAGCCACTGGAGTCTGGGTGGGACCGCCCGGCGTTCGAGTGGGACCAACCGAGGTTGCACCCGGCGTACGGGTCGGTGCGGGTGCCGGGGCATCCACCACCGACATCACAAGCGGTAGATAAGTGGAAAGTTGAGCCGCCGGCGCATCGACTGCATTGGGCGCTACAGACGACGGGTCTGCGGCTTGTGCGGCGATGGCGGTCGGCAGCACAAATGTTGTTGCCAAGAGCGCCAGAATGATGACGGCATAAACCGCCTTGGCGCGCAAGAAAAATCTCACTAACGTCCTCCTTTAGAACCTTGTGGAATCTGAATCCAGTTGATTGGAGTGCGAGTAGCTTGTTGGGCCTGTTGGTGCGATTTTGGGCTGGATGTGTGACAGGCTAAGGCTGCCGCTGAGCTGTACTTGGGATCGACTCAAGCGTGCTATGCAGCGGCGCACTCAGTCGTTGATCGGCAACTATGGCTGAAATGCTGGTTACTTAATGCCTTACTCAGTTGCAGATTGGCTACCCTTTTGGGCTAGCCCAGGCGGACAGTATAGAGAGAGGTTCTCGTAACTCAAGAAGAGGATGATAAGAAAACACTTAGAGAAGTGAATTATGATGCGAATAACATCGTATTTTTGATGTTTATTTCGGCACTATTGCGGTATTTGACGGGTTTGTTCGGCGGAGCGAAAGATACAAACTCACCATGCATCCGAGGAACAGCCAGGTGTAGAGCGCGTTGTCAAAACCTGAAATGGTCTGGTTAAACGCAAACGGCAAAACCCAATCGCCCAACGCCATGCCGACGATGGTGCCGAACAGACCGCCGAGGGTGGCGTTGGCCAGCATTTCCTTGAAATCGAGTTGGTTGGCCACGGCCGCCCGCGTATTCAGACCCACCTGCAAAAATCGAATCAGCAGCCAGGCAAAGATCAACAGGCCGACCACGCCGGTTTGGGCCAGCACATCAAAGTAGTTATTGTGGGTGGAGCGGGCTTCGGTGGGGTGGTAGAAGATGTTGTAAAGCGCATAACCGGCCGGCCCCATCCCAAACAGCCAATGGTTGGCCACGTGCCCCAGATTCAGCCGCCAAATGTCCAGCCGGCCCAGGCCGCCCTCGTCCACGTTGGACTGGAAGATTTTGGCATACAGATCATTGAAATCGATGGCGACATAAACCAGGACGATCACCGCCATGGTTACAAATAGTTTCTTGCTGCGGAACCAGGTGATCACGGCAATCCCCACACCCAGCGGCAGCCAGCCCGACAGCCACAGGGTCTGGGTAATGCCGTAGTAATACAAAATGCCCACCAGAATGACGGCGCAGATGCCCTTGCGCGGCAGGCTCAATTCGTTATTGAACAAAAGCTGGGCGTAGGCAAACACGCCACCCCACATGACGAACAGGCCCTTGCTGCCGTTCTTCAAAAGCGGCTCAATGGGCAGGTTAAAAATCTTGGAAGCCGCGTTCAAGCCGGCCAGAAACAGCATGATCACGACCAGCCCGCGCATCCAACGCTCTTCGCGGAGGGTGCTGACGACGACCAGACACAACAACGGCAGCAAAATATTCATGCCCAAGCCGGCCGCCTGCGCCAGGATAAACCGGGGCCAGGCCTGTAACACGCTGTCGACTAGGGGGTCGCGCATGGCGAATGACCAGCCGTACGAGATCAGATTGACGGCAATAAACGCAAAAATAGGCGCATTGACCGGCGATGATCGAAACAACGGCACGCGATTGAGCAGGCTATTCATCAGCCACACCGCCAGTAGCACAATGAAGATCACCAGACTCAGCACCACTTTGCTCTCGGTGCCGGTGCCGATGGCGATGAAGTTTAAGGTGGCGCCGGATAAGGCGAGCGCCCACAGCGCATGTTGGATCCGGCCAAAGCTATACCAGGCCAGCATCACGACTAAACCTGCCACTCCGCCCAACAGCAATAATGGATTCAACCGGCTGGTGGGATCGCTCAGCACACGGCTCATCACGATGGCAAGCCCGATGCAGACTGCGGTCACCACCAGCGTGACCCAGGTGCGAGTCTTGGGCGAGCGTGGCGCGTGTGATAGGACGCGGGTTGCGAAACGTTGAGCAAACGGAATGTTCATGCGTGAGACCTGACCTTGCGTATCTGAGCTAATTTTTTGTTTTAAGGCTGTGCAGTGGTGCGCGAATAGTCGCGCGCGGCCGCCAGCGCCAGCTCGGCTGCTGATGGCTCAATCGGTGCCAGACGTGGCGCTTCACCACGCCAGCGCACCAGTTGCAATAATGTCCAGATGGCTTTTAGACCATCGCTTTTACGAATTTTTTTGCCATCTTCATAGGTGCGGCCGTTATAGCTGATGGGCACTTCATACACCCTGTATCCCAGCCGTAGCACCTTGGCCGCAATCTCTGGCTCAATCCGAAAATCGTTACTCTTGAGATACAGACTGTTCATAATGTCGCGCCGCATCACCTTGTAACAGGTCTCCATGTCGCTGAGCCAGCAGTTGTATAAAAAATTGGTCATGAACGTCAGGAACTTGTTGCCGACGGCGTTCCAGAAATACATGCCCGTGTGCCGGCCCAGAAACCGCGCTCCAAACACCACATCCACCTTGCCGGTCACTATCGGCTTAATCAGCTCGTAATAGTCATTCGGGTCGTATTCCAAATCGGCATCCTGAATGACCACAATCTCGCCCGTGGCCGCTGCCAACGCGGTCCGAATCGCCTCCCCTTTGCCACGGTTGGCCGGCTGAATAATCACTTTGAGCCGTGGGTCGAGCGCGGCCATCTCGGCAAGAATCTGCGGCGAACGGTCTTTCGAATGATCGTCTACCACGATGATTTCCTTGTCCAGATTCACAGCGCGAACCTGCTCCAGAATCTCTCGGATCGTCTTTTCTTCGTTATAGCAAGGCACAAGCACAGACAACAACATGGCGTATTCCCCCTAAAGGAAATATCCATTTTACGTGTTGCCGGTCTGTCAGTTTTCATAACCTGAGCATCTAAAACATTTTGCACGTCAAACGGCTGATCGAGACGGCAATGGCGTTGTGCTGGCCGATTTCATCTGTCCCACCTGTTCGTAGCAGTGCAAAATGCGCTGAGCGGTGTCGCGCCACGAGAACTGCGCCGCCCGGGCGAACCCCAGCTGGCGGAGGCGATGGGTCTCCACCTCCGAGCTCAATACCGCGGTCAGATGCCGCGCAAATCCGTGCTCATCCTCGGCATCGGCCACCAACCCGGCATTGCCCACCACCTCAGGAATCGAGTAACGATCAGACGCAATGACCGGCGCACCACAGGCCATCGCCTCCAGCACCGGAATGCCAAACCCCTCGAACCAGGATGGAAATGCAAAGGCATCGGCCATGTTATAGAGCGCCACCAGATCCTCGCGCGGCGGCCGGTTGAGCAATAGGGCGATCCCTTCCTGAACCGCTTCGTGCACCACCGGCAGCGGCTCGTGGCGCGAGAAGAACACCAGCTTGCGGTTTTGACGCAGTGCTGGTGATAGCAACCGCCAGGCTCGAACCAACACAGCCGGGTTCTTCAGCCCATCGGCCACTACAAAATGGGGCGGCAATTCATACTTGGCCCGCACGGCTTCCAGCGTCTGGCGATCTTCGGCGTTGCTCAGACTCAGGCGGCGCATGTCCTGGGTCGGCGCGTGCGGCACGGCCACGATGCGCGCCAGATCAAACCCGCATGTGCGCGCAATGTCCTGCCGGGCGTGATCGGACACCGTTAGCAACAGATCGGCCCGTTTCACCGCCTGGGTGCTGCAAAAGTGCAGGTAGGCCATCATCGCGATCCAGCGCGGGCTGCGCCGGCTGCCCCCATCGCCAATGATGCGCCGCAGCGGCATCACGTTGATTGCGTCGTGCAGGGTGATGATGGTGCGAATGTGTTTGGGTGCGAAGCCGTAATTGCCTGGAAAGTGGGCCACTTCGATGCGGTCCTGGGCCATCACCCGGCCCAGGCCAAAATCAAGTTGCAGGCTGGACAGTGCGTTGTGATATGGCAACAGCCGCAAGGTCACATTGGACGGGAATTTCTGCGCATCCAACTCAAACGGCACCTTCGTGTCGGCGTACAAGACCAGCTCGTGCGCGCCGGCAATCTCGACCAGCGACGAGACGAAATGGGCCACGTAGTTGCGCACGCCGCCCATGATGCCGTGTGAGAGGTAGCGGACGTCGATGCCAATTCGCATTTTAGAGTTTAGGAGTCAGAAGTCAGGTTGTAGGTTGATGAAGCGAGGTTAGAGTGAAACTTCATCAGATATCAGAGATCTGATCTCTGATATCTGATCTCTGAGATTCAATTTAGCCAGGCGACTGGGAAATTCTTTTCGACTTCGATGCCCTCGAATTTTTTGCTGGCGCGCGCGCCATGTTGTTTCACCCAGCCGGCCATCTCGGCCAGGCCCTCTTCCAGCGAATGGAGTTTGTGCTCGCCAAAAATGTCGCGGACTTTGCTGTGGTCGCTGTAGGCGTGCATCACTTCGTTGCGGGCCGGCATCCACGCAATATTGGGTTCGACCCCCATCGCGTGCGCAATCTTGGTGGCCAGCTCCTTCACGCTGTAATCCTGGTCGGCCCCAATATTGAACACCTGATTGCGCGCCGCCGGAACATCGATCGCCTCGGCCATGACCGGTGACATGTCGCCGATATAACTGAAAGCGCGGGTTTGCAAGCCATCACCAAACACCGTCATCGGCTTGCCCTGCAAAATCTGGTTCATGAAGATGCCAACGACGTTGCGATATTTGTCGCCGATATTCTGGCGCTCGCCGTAAACGTTGTGCGGCCTGAAAATAATAGAGTCCATGCCGAACATGGATTTGGCCGCGGCCAGATCCATCTCGACGGCCAGTTTGGCCACGCCATACGGGTCTTCGGGATGCGGCACCGTGGCTTCGCGCATGGGCAGTTCGGGGCTGGCGCCGTAAACGGCAATCGACGAGGTGAACACAAAGCACTTCACGCCACTATTCACGGCCGCGTTGATCAGGTTCATGCTGCCGATAAGATTGTTGTTGTAATTGAAACGGCGAATAAAGTGACTCAGACCCTCGGCTGCGTAGGCCGCCAGGTGATAGACGTAATCAAATTTAGCCGTGTCGAAGAGCGATTCGACCAGCGCCACATCGTTGATGCTGCCGTGCACAAACTCGGCCTCGGGGTTGACGTTGTCGGCAAAACCGCCGCTCAGGTCGTCGAGCACGACCACATCATGCCCGCGCTTCACCAGTTGTTCTGTGACGTGCGAGCCGATAAACCCCGCGCCGCCAGTTACCAAAATGTTTGCCATAATCTGCTCTTCCTGTTCTCCTAGGATGTCGTTCAATGCCAAGTGTGTGAAGTGTATAAGGGGTGTAAGTTCGTAAGGTTCGTAAGGTTCGTAAAGTGGATCAGGTTGGGTCAGGTTGGGTCAGTGTTGCTTTCGTTCGCTTCAAACCTTATAAACATTAATAACTTGATAAACCCGATTCTCTATCACGCCGGCATCTTCCCCCAGCGGCCTTGCACAAAGTCCACCACGCCGCGCCACATGGCATCGCGAAATTCGCGTTTGGCGCGCCATTTGGGGCGAAGGGTATAGCTGATGAGCGTGCGAGCGGTCTCGCTTGAGGCTTTAGCCCAGGCCCGTAGTGGTGCCTGATGTTTGCGCAGCGTGGCAAAGCGATTGCGCACGGCATAGTAGGCCACCGACGGCTTGGGGTTGTAGTTGCGCTGCACACCCTTGTGCCACAACTTCGCCGCCGGCACATTCACCACCCGCCAGCCAGCCCGATGCAGGCGAATACACCACTCGGTTTCTTCCCAATAATAAAAATAACGCGCGTCGATCATGCCGTTCTGTTGAATGGCCTCCCGGCGCACCATAATGCCGCAGCCTGAGATGTAGTCTACGTCTGTTGGCTGGCTAAACTGACCGCGGTCGTCCTGGTTGATGCCGAGCTGAATGGCGTCCCAACTGGGGGTGATGTGGCCGCCGGCGCTCTGAATCACAGTGGGCTCGTCGTGGTGGTAGATCAGAGGGCCAACGACGCCGATCTTAGGGTCACTTTCGGCCGCAGCCATCAGCTGACTGATGCAATCGGGTGCCAGAATGGTGTCCTCGTTGAGCACGAACACCCAATCGGCCCCGGCCTCCAGTGCCGCCTGAATCCCAACATTGTTATTGCCGGCATAGCCCAGATTTTGTTGCAGCGACAGGATCTGGACGCTGGGATGACGCGTGCGAATGGCCTCGACCGAGCCGTCGGTGGAGGCGTTGTCGAGCACAATATTCTGCAAATTGGGGTAGGTGCTCTGGGCGAGCGAATCGAGGCAGGCCAGCGTGTCCTCACGCCGGTTGGTGTTCAGGACAACAGTTATGACTTTAGAGTACGGGT
>JBBQST010000264.1:0-6826 GCA_038213625.1 Thermoflexales bacterium | reverse complement strand
CAGGCCGCGCTGGAGAGCGAACATATCCTGCTGGGGTCGGTGCCAAACTGGGTGGGTTATGCCGGCCACACCATGCCCTACCCGCCACAGAAGCGATATTCGCATCTGGCCATTGCCACCGAGGCCAACGCGATGGGCTATCCCGGCGGCAAGCGCGGTGAGTGGGAATGGTGTCGCGACAAGGCCCAACATCCGCTCATGACGACGTATCAAGATTTTGACTGGGCCGACGAAGTGAACCATGTAGGCTTTGGCCGGGAGTGGCTGGTGCAGTATTACCTGAAGGGCAATCGCAATCTGGCGCAGGCACTGGCCGATGAAACCACCCGCGAGCGCTCGGCGTTCTACGCTCAATACGACAACACAGCCAGCGCAGCGCAACCCGTTCCTCACCAGCCCGGCAAAGACGGTTACTAAGTCAGCACCATCACAAATTACAAATCATGTCATCCAACACCCCCTATTTTGACCACCTCGGCGTCTATAGCGATTGGGTCGAAGCCGCGCGCGCACTGCAACCGCTGTTCCCGAGTGCGCCACCCGGTCTTGAAACCCAGCGGCGCTTTCGCGAGTCGTTGGGCTTTTGTAACCGGGCCGAGGACGCACAGGATGTGCGAGTAGAAGCGCGATGGGAACGCGATGGGGTGGCCGGCGAAGCGCTTTCGTGGTCGGTGGGCTACGGCCCACGCACGGAAGCATGGGTGTTGAAACCAACCGGTGTGACATCACCTTTGCCCGGCCTGCTGGCCCTGCACGACCACGGCGGTTTTAAGTTCTATGGCAAGGAGAAAATAGCCGATGGACCCCAGGGTGCTGCGCGTGGCTTGCAAACCTTTCGTGATCTCCATTACGGTGGCTGGGCCTATGCCAACGCACTGGCCAGGGAGGGCTTTGTGGTGCTGGTACACGACACATTTTTGTGGGGCAGCCGGCGCTTCCCACTGGAGGTGATGGAGTTGGCCGTAGGCAAACAAGTGCCGGACAGCTCGAATGCAAGCGCGCTACCGAGCGATATTGTTCAATACAACCGCACCGCCGGCCCGCACGAGCACACCGTCTCCAAATACTGCAATCTGCTCGGCACCACCATGGCGGGCATGGTGTGCTATGAGGACCGCGTTGCCACAAATGTCTTGCGCAGCCGTGCTGATGTAATTGCCGATCGCGTCGGCTGCATCGGCCTGTCCGGTGGGGGCAACCGCGCCACCATGTTGTCGGCCACCCACGACGAGATTCGCGCGGCCGTGACGGTGGGGCTGATGACGACGTATGAGGAGTTGCTGGACAAAGATCTCTCGCACACGTGGATGATGTTCCCGTTCAATTGGGCAAAATATGGGGATTGGTCGGATGTGGCCGCCTGCCGCGCACCCATGCCGTTGTTGATCCAGAACGATCTAGAAGATGATCTGTTCACTGTGAAAGGCATGCGTGATGCGGATGATCGAATTGCCGGCCACTATGCGAGCGTGGGCCGTCCGGATGCCTACACCTGCCAGTTCTACCCAGGCCCACACAAGTTTGATCTGGAGATGCAGGCCGATGCATTTGCGTGGTTGAAGGCGCATTTATAAAAAAGCCAGGGCGCAAATCTATTGGTCGCGCACACGATGACGATAGGCGGTGGGACTCATGTCGTGCCAGCGCGAGAACTGCCGCGAGAACTGGAACAGGGATTTGAAGCCGACATCCCTGGCAATGTCGCTGACCTGGCGCGATGTGATTTCGAGCAGGCGCGCGGCATGGCGCATGCGCAGTTTCATCCGCGCTCGCATCAGCGACTCGCCTGTTTGCGCCGTGAACAAATGGGCCAGCCGCGACGGTGACAACGAAACAGATTGGGCGAGCTCGGCCACCGAGATGTCGCGATCAAATTCGTTGGAGAGCCGGCGCAGCACCAGCACAACACGCGGGTCGCTGTTTTGGGCGTTGGCCTGGATGTGGTGGCCGGTGAGCAGAATCAGGATTTCGGCCAGCGCGTTATCAGCCAGCTCGTCATGAAAGATGTCGATATTTTTGTTGTCTTGAACTAGTTTTCGGAAGGCATGACACAGCCGCGCATATTCGGTTTGCTCCGAAATGGTCAAGGCATTCAAGGTGTCGCTGGAGGTCCATTTGAGCCAATCCAGCCAATCGGCCCGCGGCGTGAAATGCACCCACAGGAATTCCCAGCCGCTTTTGCCATTCGTTGCGGAATAGTCGTGAGGCATTCCCGGCGGCAGCAACACGATGCGGCCGCGATGGCACAGGTGTGATTGACTACCCAGCCGGTAACATCCTTCGCCGGACAGGGTCAGGGTCAACAACCAGTCTCGTGTGCCACGCGTTCGGCGCACATGGTAGCCGTAGTGTTCGTGGAAATATCCAGCGAGCATCCGCCCCGGTGGAGGAGCCGGCTCTTCGTAAAACTCCTCAAACACCCCTGGCATGCCAGTCAACATGTCATGCACATATTCGCCGCGATAGCAGAAATGCACAAATCATTGGCATTCCGGGCTATTCGCCATAATTAGCCAGTTGGCTATAGTAATCTTGAACCCGGTCGCATCGGCGACGTCGCCGACAGACTGTGGCCGACCATTTGGGATTGACAGGTTGTTGATCCAAACTCTGGAGGCAGAAATGTCGAATGTCAGCACAGCCGACAAACAGTTTTTCGATCAGAATGGATATGTTCTGATTTCAAATGTCTTCTCGGCAGAAGAAACCGCGGCCTATCGCGAGCACTACATGCAAATGCGCGAGAGTGGCACGGTGCCTGGCGACACCCACATCGCCAATCCAGCAACGAATGATCCCCTGCTGCGCTACCCGCGCCTGATGCAAATGCATCACTGGGACGAGGCGAGTTTGAAGTGGTTGCTGGAGCCGCGATTGGACGAGTGTTTGACCACGTTGCTGGGACGTGAGCCGTATGCGGTGCAAACGATGATGTACTTCAAGCCGCCGGGCGCGCGCGGCCAGGCATTGCATCAAGACAACTACTACCTGCGGGTGCAGCCAGGAACCTGCATTGCCGCGTGGATGGCGCTGGACACCTGCGACGAATCCAACGGCTGTTTGCAAGTGGTGCCGGGCAGCCACACCTGGCCCATTTTGTGCACCGTGCCAGCCGATACCAGCCAGAGCTTCACCGATGTCACCGTGCCGATTCCTGAAGGGATGCCAGCGGTGTCGGTCAAGATGAATCCAGGCGATGTGCTTTTCTTCACAGGTTCGCTGGTGCATGGTTCATTGCCGAACAGCACGGATGACCGGTTTCGCCGATCTCTGGTCGCCCACTACATCGAAGGTGATTCTGAGAAAGTAGCCCGCTGGTACAAGCCCACCTTGCGCATGGATGGCACCGAAATTGAAATTGCTTCGAGTGAGAAAGGCGGCGCGTGCGGCGTATGGGTGGACACCGACCCGGTCAGCACCCCGGTAATCGAAGTGCGCGGATACGAACTGGTGGAGAAATCCACCGAATAAGCGCCGGTGCTGGAATCTACAGGGTGGAGCCGTTTGGACAGATTTGACAAGCTGTACCACAATAGGTTGAGACCGGGCGAGAGTGCATATCGAAACACATTGTCAACCACGCTCAAATAAATTGTGTCGCGCTCATTTGCAAAGCCCATTGCGTTTTTAGTTTTCAGACCAACGGGCTTTGATCGTTTTCTGATGGTTTGATTGGCTTTTTAATGGATTCAAACAATTGAGAACCATTAAATTCTTTACAACCCATATAACCCAAAAACCAATGGATGGTGATGCACCAGCGATATCGCCGGTGCTTGCTTGATTGCGTCAGACGACAAGTTTGATCCCCACAACTTGAAATTCGTAAGTCTCGTTCAACAGAAACAAGGAGAGAAAATGACCAGTCCAAGATTGACCCGTCGTGAGTTGCTCAGAGTCGCGATGTTAGGCGGCACCGGTTTGATTGCTGCAGCATGTGCCGCTCCTCCAGCACCCGCTGCACCGGCCGCACCTGCGCCCGCCGTTCCAGCGACTGAAGCCACCACCGCACCCGCGGCCGCGGCACCTGCTGCCGCAGACGCCGGAGCCAAGGAAGCGCCAGCGCTGGCCGAGATGGTCAAGGCCGGCAAGTTGCCGGCGCTGGCCGAGCGCCTGCCACCCGAGCCCATGGTGATCACGCCCATTGAAGAGGTCGGCACCTATGGCGGCCAACTCGCCTGGATCATTCAGGGCCCCCAATTCGGCGCATACGAGTATCAGTTCCTGTATGAAGGCCCCTATCGCTGGAGCGCCGACGCCAGCAAGGTGGAGCCCAATCTTGCGGTGAGCCACGAATATGCACCGGACGGCATGAGCATCACAGTGAAGTTCCGCGAGGGCATCAGGTGGTCCGACGGCGAGCCCTTCAGCGCCGACGATATCGACTTCTGGTGGAACGATCTGGTGATGAACAAAGAGGCCGGCTATACCCAGCCATACTGGACCATCACCAAAGAGACGCCGATGAAGCTGGAGAAGGTTGACGATCACACGGTGAAGATGACGTTTGCCGCGCCCAACTGGCTGTTCCACCGCTTGATGGCCAGCACCGGCGACTACATGCGCATGTATGCACCCAAGCACTACCTACAGCAGTTCCACCCCAAGTACAACACGGCTGTGACCGACTTCAAAGAGTTGAACACCAAGTTCACGGCTGAGAACAACCTGTACACCAATGTGGATCTGCCGGTGCTTACGGCGTGGCGCACGACCGAATACAACCCTGGCCAGGGTATGACCGCCGAGCGTAATCCCTTCTACTGGAAAGTCGATACCGACGGCAAGCAGTTGCCCTACATTGACAAGATCATCATCTCGCAAGTGGAAGACCCACGCGTGATTCCGCTCAAGATCACCGGCGGCGAAGTGGATTTCATGGCTCGCGGCATTCCCCTCGACAGCTTCACCACGTTGAAGACGGGCGAGGCTACTGGCAACTACAAGCTGATTCAGTGGAAGGTAGGCGCGGGTGCTGATCCGGCGATTGTGCCCAACTGGGACAACCCGGACCCAGTGATGCAAAAGCTGATTCGCACGCGCGATTTCCGCCTGGCGTTGTCACATGCTATTGACCGCAAGACCATCAACGATGTCGTCTACTTCGGCCTCGGCACCGCCAGCCAGGCCGTGACCAGCCCCTATTCGCCCTGGGGCCGCACCACTGATGAGGGCAAGAAGTTGATGGAAGAGTGGCGCAATCTGGCCACCGAGTTCAACGTTGATAAAGCGAATCAACTCTTGGACGGCATCGGCCTCGACAAGAAGGACAGCGAAGGCTTCCGACTGCGATCCGATGGCAAGCGCCTGAGCTGGGTGTTCATTACCGGCTCCACATCCGACAGCCGCGCGGTGGATGTGCTGGAGTTTGTGGCCGAGAACTGGAAGAAGATCGGCATCGAAACCACCATCAACAGCATGGACTGGTCGAGTGGCTTCTGGCCCAAATTCTCGACCGGCGAGTACGACATCGCTGGCTGGGATGCCTGGACCGGCTACGACATTCCCACCATTCCAGACACTCTATTCCCAATTGGCAGCGCCTACTGGGGCACGCCGCTCACCGCGCAGTGGTTCAACACCCGCGGCGAAAAGGGCAACAAGCCCGAGACTGGCGATCCGATGGATCAAATGATCGGGATGTATAACAAGATGCTGGCCGAGAACACCGACGAGGGCCAGAACCGCCAGGTGCTGGATGCGGTCAAGGTTCACGTCAGCGAAGGGCCGTTCTTCCTTGGTGCCGTCAACGACATCCCCAACCTCGTCGTTGCTCGCCCCAACATCAAGAACATTCCCAACTTCGCGTTCACCGGTTCGTGGGCGCAGGGTGCGCCGGGCTGCACCAATCCGCAGACCTACTTCTACAAGGCGTAAGCGATTCATCTTGCCACTGCTGAAGTGGCCAATGCGTAGGGGCGTAGCATGCTGCGCCTCTACGCAGATCGATTTGAGGCCACACCAAGCCGGGAACAGACTTGGGGGATGTGGCCTGACTCAGATACTGACCTTGCCCCATCCAACACGAGAAGATGGTTAACTTTATTGTCCGGCGATTTGTGCACGCGCTGTTTTTGCTGTTTCTGATCTCGATCGTTGTGTTCGTGGTGATTGACCTGCCGCCGGGTGATTACCTGACTTCACGTGCCGCTGAATTAGAGCGGCAGGGCAGCCAGAATGCCGAGCTGCAACTTCGTGGCCTGCGCGAACGGTATGGCCTCGACCGACCTTTGATCGTGCGCTACTGGCTGTGGGCGAGCAACTTTGTGCAGGGTGATTTTGGCGAATCGTTCGAGTATCAACGGCCGGTGAAAGACCTGATCGGCGATTCATTGTTACTCACCGTGATCCTGTCGGTGTCAACACTGATCATGTCCTGGGTCATTGCCATTCCCATTGGCGTGTATTCGGCCACCCACAAATACTCCCTGCTCGATCAAATTTTTACCGGCGTCAGCTTTGTCGGTCTCGCCATCCCTGGCTTTCTGCTGGCGCTGATCCTGATGGTGATTTCGGTTTACGTGTTTGGCGTGCCGATTGGTGGTTTATTTAGTGCTGGGATGGATAAGGTGCCGTGGGGGATTCCCAAAATACTCGACCTGCTCAAACACCTATGGATTCCAGTGTTGCTGGTGGGTCTGTCGGGCACGGCTGAGCTGATTCGCATCATGCGCGGCAATCTGCTCGACATCATGAACCAGCAATACGTGCAGTCGGCTCATGCGCGGGGCTTGAGCGCGCGGATGGTCACCTGGAAGCACGGCGTCCGCATGGCCATCAACCCGCTCATCAGCCTGATCGGCCTGCAGCTACCCTCGATTCTGTC
>JBBQST010000263.1:0-6833 GCA_038213625.1 Thermoflexales bacterium | reverse complement strand
GCCTGAATCAGATGCTGCAGGGCGGCACCAACATCGTCTCGCCGGTGATATCGGCCCTGTTGATGACCGTGCTGCCATTGCAAAGTATGCTGATGATCGACGTGGCTACGGCATTGCCCGCTGTCGCCGTGCTGTTGATCTTTGTGATTCCACAGCCCAAGCCCAACACCTCGCAAACCGGTCCGGTCAACCTGTGGCACGACATGCGCGAGGGACTGAGATATGTGCTGGGTTTCCGGGCCTTTTTGATCATCTGCGCCATCGCCATGGTCATCAACTTCCTGATGGCACCCACATGGTCACTCACACCCCTATTGGTCACCCAACACTTTCGGGGTCAGGTCACCGATATGGCCGCGGCGCAATCGGCATCCGGGATTGCCATCGTGATCGGTGGATTGCTGTTGAGTGTTTGGGGTGGGTTTAAGCGCCGCATCGTCACCAGCGCGCTGGGGGTGGCCGGGCTGGGGGTTGGTGCCGTTTTGGTAGGCGTGGCACCCAGCCATGCATTCTGGCTGGCGCTGACCGGCATGTTCACCATGGGTTTCATGAACGTGTTCGCCAACGGCGCATTGATGGCCATCATGCAAAAAGTCATTCCCAACCACTTGCAGGGCCGGGTCATGTCTTTGCTGGGTAGCGCGGCCGCGTTGATGACGCCGCTCAGCTTGATTCTGGCTGGACCGATTTCAGACCGGCTGGGCATTCAAGTATGGTATATCGTAGGTGGGGCCGTGTGTGCGCTCATGTCGCTGGTCATCTTTTTATCGCCGTCGGTGATGCGCATAGAGGAGCGTGCGCAAGAAGCCGGCCTGGATGCGGCGGCAGCACATATTTTTGACACACCCGTCGAGCCCGTCGCCAAGGCCGTGCCTGCCAACACGAGGGTATCGACTCCATCTTGATGGGTGTTCGGTAACAATTAACCATCTTTCAAATCGTCTCAATAAATCAGATACATCAGTTGGAATTTATAGATCAGTCGGATTTTTGGACACGCTGAACAGAAGAATTCACTCCTGTTCAGCGTGTCCAAAAACTGGTTAAAACCATCTCACTCATGCTGAACGCGATTTCAGATTTTTACTTTCGCGCCCACCGCAGCCGAATTTTCACCGTGTTCATGATTCTGCTGCTGATGGGTTGTATTGCGTTGATGGCCGCGGCCCAGCCCGAAGTGGGCCTGGACCTGCGCGTCTATGAGTTCAACGAAAAGACCAGCATTACCGCATCGATGGATCGCTACTTCGATGTGCAGGGCCGGCTTATGCCCGAAGGCCGCTACCAGACCGCGCGCAACATCGGCCCGCTGCAACTTACCGGCAGCCGCTACATTCCCATCGAAGTGGCTGGCCGCGATGAGCCCATTTTTGTGCTGGACGAGAACATTCCCACGCCCAACGCCGATGGACAGGTTTCATTCGTGGGTCAGCTGATCGCGGCAGGCGACCCCGCGATCAACTACTTTTTGGAAGTGGGCCGGCCCACCGATGTGCCGTTGATCAACCGGATTGCGCGGGTGGCCCTGATCGTTGCGTGTCTACTGGTGCTCGGTTTATTGGTGGGATGGCTGGTGCGCCGGGCCAATTACGCGCTTGCAGCCGGTGGCACGGCCACTGCAGCATCCGGCGCGCCCGAGTGGATGTGGTTTGGCAGCCTGGGTGCACGATTCCAAAATGCCTATGTGCGGCAAGGGGGCGTGCGCTTGAATGCCACCGCTCAAAACCTCACATTCGAGTCCACCCAAAATGAGCCGTGGGCCGTGGTGGTGCACCGTGCGCAAGCGGCCACGCCGTTGTCGATCGCAACCCGCTACGGCCCCCTGCCCGCCATTCGCATGGTCTTCGAAGATGAGCGCGGCCTCATCCGCAAAGGCGTCGTGACCGCCAGCACCGCCCAAGCGCGAGATAATTTGCTCCAGCGTCTGTCCACTAAAAACTAACGACTAACCACTAACCACTCCATGGCCACAACCGAAGAACGACTGCGAATCCTAAAGATGATCGAAGCGGGCAAGCTCAGCGCCGATGCCGGCGCTAAACTCATTGCCGCCCTCACCACCAGCCGCGAACAGGAACGCAAATCGCCACCGCCTCCCACCGGCGCAGCAGCCGGCAAGGGCCGCTGGTTGCGTGTGCGGGTGAGCAATACGCGCACGGGCCGGCAACTAGTCAATGTGAGTCTGCCCATCAACCTGGTGGACATCGGTCTTCAAATTGGCGCTCGTTTTTCGCCGCAGTTGCAGGGCATTCGCGTCAATCAACTCCTTCAATCCATCAAGGACGGCACCACCGGCAAACTCATCGATGTGACCGAAGCCAACGACGGCAACCACGTCGAAGTGTTCGTGGAATAGCAAGACTCAAAATCGCGGCCGGTGTTGCGGCATTACACGCGCTGGGTTGCGAGCTGTTTGTCGAGATCGGCCCCGCGCCGGTGCTGGCCGGCATGGGCACCCGTTGTCTGCCCGATGCAGGTTTGCTGTGGAAGCCCTCTTTGCGCTCGGGCCACGACGATGCCCAGATCATGTTGCGCAGTCTAGGCGCGTTGCATTGCCGTGGTGTCAACATTAGACATTATTGGGAATAAAGATTTGCCAAGGTAGGGGCGAAGCATTCGCCTACAAAAAAACTACAGTGAACATAGACTTTGGCGGCGAATGCTTCGCCCCTACGACAACGCGTTTTGTTATTCCCAATAATGTCTATTACATGGACTGACGCGCCGCGCTGGCCCACGTGCGATTGCCAGACACCCAAGCCGACGCACACACGCACTATCACTTTCACCCGGCCCTGCTGGATGCCTGTTTGCAAGCCGTTGGCGCGATTTTGCCGGCGGGCGATGCAAACCTGTATGTGCCGTTGCAGATCGAAGGCTTTTGCTGCAACGCCCAACCCAACGGCCAGGTGTGGAGCTTTGCGCAGTTGGTGCAAGGCACGCCCGGCCTCGAAACCCTGACGTTTGCGCTGCACATCTTCGATGCCGATGGCGGCCTGATCGCGCATGCAGACAAGGTCGTGATGAAGCGGGTCAGCGCGGCAGCGTTGGAACGCGTGGCAGGCCAGGCCGATAAGATAGATGAACTGCTATACGCGCAGACCTGGCAGCAACAGCCTCTTTCCGCTGAAGCGTCAACAGTCGGTCCCGGCCACTGGCTCATCTTCACCGATTCACACGGCATCGGTGCGACGCTGGCCGAGCGGTTGATCCAGCACGGCAACCACTGCACGCTGGTCGTGCCCGGTGCCGACTATCAGCAGATCGATGCAACCCAGTGGCAAATCTCGCCACAACATGCCGATCATGTCCAGCGCTTGCTAGTCGAGACAGCGAGCGCGGCGTCGTTCAGCTTTGGAGTGCCGATGATGCCGGTGACGCATCACCCATCGCAGCACAAGCCCGATCGCTGGCCAGCACATTGCACATTGTGCAAGCCTTAAGTGCACATGCACAGCCTATGACCCGGCTGTGGTTGGTGACAACACGGTCACAGGCCGTGATCGAGGGTGAACGCGTGAACGCCACGCAGGCAGCGCTGTGGGGCCTGGGCCGCGTCATTGGGCGCGAGTATCCGGCGCTGCACTGTGTCTCAATAGACCTTGACGCGACGGACGCGCAATCGGCCAGCGAGCAACTCGCGGCCGAGTTACACAGTAGCAACACCGAGGATCAAGTGGCCTATCGCGGCGGCGAACGCTATGTCGCACGGCTGACACCACACAAAATTGCCGCGCACCCACAAAAGGTTGAAGACACTGCCGTGCGGCTGGAAATTGCAAAACGGGGCTCACTGGATCAACTGCTGTTACAGCCGGTGCAACAACCTCAGCCCGGCCCCGGTCAGGTCGTCATTCGCGTGCAAGCTGCGGGGCTGAATTTTCGCGATGGGCTCAACACGCTGGGCATGTATCCGGGCGACGCCGGCGGGCTTGGGCAGGAGTGCGCCGGCAGCATCATTGCCGTGGGAGCCGACGTGTCGAATCTGTCCGTGGGCGATTCGGTCGTGGCCATGGCTCCCGACAGCCTCGGCACCTATGCCATAGCCAACGCCGCATTGGTCGCGCGCATCCCCTCGCATCTGGGATTCGCCGAGGCGGCCACCCTGCCCATCACTTTTGCCACAGCCGAGTATGCGCTGAACCATCTGGCGCAGTTGAAGGCCGGCGACCGCGTGCTGATACATGCTGCCGCCGGTGGTGTGGGTCTGGCCGCGATCCAAGTGAGCATGTGCGCCGGTGCCACCGTGTTTGCAACGGCGGGCAGCCCAGCCAAGCGCGACTTCCTGCGCTCCCTCGATGTGCAATACATTTACGACTCGCGCACGCTGGACTTCGCCGATCAAATTCTGGCCGATACCAACGGCAGCGGCGTCGATGTCGTGCTCAACTCGCTTAGTGGCGCTGCCATTGCGCGCAGTCTGGACGTGCTCGCATCCCACGGCCGCTTCCTCGAAATTGGCAAACGCGATATTTGGACGCCGCAGCAGGTGGCTGCACTGGGCCGCGAAATCGACTATCACATCATCTACCTCGGCGGTGTCGCCACGAGCGAGCCTCATCTGGTCGGCGGCATCTTACAGGGCATTGTCGATGCCGTGGCAGCAGGTGCGTTGACGCCATTGCCGATGCGAACGTTTGCCCTGAGCGATGCAACCGAGGCATTTCGCTACATGGCACAGGCCAGGCACATCGGCAAGATCGTGCTGTTGCCCACCCAAAACGGCGTCACCAAATCAACGGCGATCCAAGCCAACGGCACCTATCTGGTGACTGGCGGGCTGGGCGGCATCGGCCTCACAGTTGCGGCATGGCTGGCTGAGCAGGGTGCGCGCCACATCCTGCTGGTGGGCCGACACGCGCCATCGCCCGACGCAGCGCAATCCATCGACGCCCTTCGCAACGCCGGTGCGAACGTCGTCATCGAACAGGCCGATGTTGCGAAATTCAATGACATTGCCGCAGTGATAACGCGCATTGATCGTGAGATGCCAGCCTTGCGCGGCGTCTTCCATGCCGCTGGCGTGCTCGATGATGGTGTGCTGGCACAGCAAACCTGGCAGCGCTTCAAGCGCGTGCTCGCGCCCAAGGTGGCCGGCGCGTGAGCAGGCCGTGCTGATCTGTTATCCCTTCGGCCAGGAGTACATCCGGGCGCATAGGGCGTGCCTGCACCTGACTACGAAAATTGCGACTGCGGGATTCGCGGCCATGCGCTTCGACTATTTTGGCACTGGCGACTCGGGTGGCGAAAGCAACGAGGCATCGTTGGAACAGTGGCTGGGCGATATCGATACCGCGTGCGAAGAACTCATCAACCGCAGCGGTGCCACCTCGGTGGTGCTGGTCGGCCTGCGCCTGGGTGCGTCGCTGGCATTCCAAGCAGCCGCACGCCGCAGCGATCTGGCAGGGCTGGTGTTGTGGGAACCTATTGTGAATAGCGCAGACTATGTCGCAGCACTGAAGCGCCTGCATACAGAAACCATCGCTCGCTTTTTTGTGGCTCCAACGGATCGTGTCCTGGGTGCGAATCCAACTGAGATGCTAGGATTTCCACTGGGTGAGACTATGCTGACAGAGATTGAGCAGATTGACCTGGGGCAACTGCGAGCGCCGCGTGGGCGGCCGGTCATGGTGATCGACAACGGCGAGATTCCTGGCTTGGCGGATGTGTCGGGCCGTGCAAACTACGCCAACATTGCACGGAGTTTGCTCAAAGACGTGGTGTGGTATCGCATCACCGAAACGGGATTTCGCGTTCGTCAGGCCCTCAGTCAGCGCCAACCCGTTCGCGAAGACAGCGCGGAGGCCAAAACCAAAGCCCATTTGCGCGGCATCGTCGAGCGCGGCGTCGCCTTAATCTTCATTCACTCTGAGGGAAGCACCGGCCAGGCGCAGGTGCATGCCGCATTGGGAGACGAGATCGAGCGATTGAAGGTAGCCAGCAAAATTCAAGAAGTGGTGATCCCTCAATCAGACCATCTATTCACGCTGATGGCCCGGCAGCAGCTGGTCAATCAAACACTGGCCGAGTGGACTCAGACGCATTGGAGTGCCGTGCCAGCGCCTGTCTGATGATTTAGGCATTGCATGTGGACGACGGTCAGCGAACATCCCTCTCTGACTCCGGATGAAGTGCATGTCTGGCAAACGAGCCTCTTGCTGCCGTCAGCAAGCGTGAACCCGCTGCGTGATTTATTGAGTGTGGATGAACGCGCGCGTGCCGATCGATTCGTCTTCGCTCGAGATCGGGATCAGTTCACGATTGCACAGGCGAGATTACGCCAATTGCTGGCCGCTTACTTGAACCTGGCCCCGCACGAATTACGCTTTGATTACAACCCATTTGGCAAGCCGCAGCTTAGTGTGCCCGTCTTAAATACGCTTCAGTTCAACGTCTCGCACTCCGGCGAGCTTGCGCTGATTGCAATTGCACAAAATCGGCGCGTGGGCGTTGACCTCGAAGCGCACAAATCCCAACCTGCATTTTTGGAAATTGCCAGAAGTGTATTTTCGGCGGAGGAATATTCGGCATTAGAGGCTGTGCCTGACCCGCAACAACGCGAAGTCTTTTACAGGATATGGACCCACAAGGAGGCCTTTATTAAGGCACTTGGCGAGGGTCTGTCTCATCTGCTCGACAGTTTTAGCGTGATTTTACGAGAAGATGCGCCGCCGATGCTCAAGCTACTGAGTGGTGATGCAGAAGCGCCGTGGACGCTGCACACGCTGGAAGTGAATGAAAATTGCAGTGGTGCATTGGCGATAGAGGGGGCGGTCAACAGCGTGCGCTTGTATCAAATGATATGAATCGCCGTCGGCGTTCAATAACTTGTA
>JBBQST010000262.1:0-6850 GCA_038213625.1 Thermoflexales bacterium | reverse complement strand
CCTCAAATCACACCCGATCTTGACGGATGCGCTCAAACACAGCAAACTCCAAACTGCATCCGGCGCGGGACTCTCGCGCATCAACCTATTCCAGCAAGGAGTTCGATGGCAGATCCACTTCTCATCGCAAAAACACACCCGGCCGAGGGCAGCGCTCTGGCCAGCATTGATTTATCGATTTTGCCCAAGATGGCCAATCGTCACGGCCTCATCACTGGCGCAACCGGCACCGGCAAAACCGTCACCCTGCAAACCATTGCCGAGCAGTTCAGCAACATCGGCGTGCCGGTGTTCATGGCCGATGTGAAGGGCGACCTGTCCGGTGTCAGCCAGACCGGCGGCGGCAATACCAAAGTGGCCGATCGCGTTCAGCAGCTTGGCCTCTCCGATTTCAGCTATCACGGCAACCCAGTCACATTTTGGGATGTGTTTGGCGAGCAGGGTCACCCCCTGCGGGCCACCGTCTCGGAGATGGGGCCGCTGTTGTTCACCCGCCTGTTGAATCTCAATGACACCCAGTCCGGCGTCATGACCATCGCCTTCAAGCTGGCCGACGACAACGGCCTGCTGTTGCTCGATCTCAAAGACCTGCGCACGCTGATGCAATATGTCGGCGACAACGCCAAGCAGCTCACGACCGAATACGGCAATGTCAGCCCGGCCAGTATCGGTGCCATTCAACGCGGCCTGCTGATGTTGGAGCAGCAGGGTAGCGATATCTTCTTCGGCGAGCCTGCGCTGAACCTGATGGATCTGATTCAGACCAACAGCAACGGCAAGGGCATGTTGAATATTCTGGTGGCCGATAAGTTGATGACCTCGCCCAAGCTGTATGCCACCTTTTTGCTGTGGCTGTTGAGCGAGCTGTTCGAGCAATTGCCCGAAGTCGGCGACATGGACAAGCCCAAGCTGCTGTTCTTCTTCGACGAGGCGCACTTGTTGTTTACGGATGCGCCAACCGCACTGATCGACAAGATCGAGCAGGTGGTGCGGCTGATCCGGTCCAAGGGCGTGGGCGTGTATTTCATCACCCAGAACCCGCTGGATGTGCCGCTGAAAGTGCTGGGCCAACTCGGCAACCGCGTGCAGCACGCCCTGCGCGCCTTCACGCCGATGGACCAGAAAGCGGTCAAGACCGCGGCCGACACCTTCCGCCAGAATCCGTTGTTCGATACCGGTGAGGCCATCACCCAGCTTGGCACTGGCGAAGCGCTGGTGTCGTTTCTGGATGAGAAAGGGGCGCCGACCATTGTTGAGCGCGCGCTGGTCGTGCCGCCCCACAGCCAGATCGGCCCCATCACCGTCGAGCAACGCGCCGCGATCATCAAAGACTCGCTGGTGGCCGGCGTCTACGAAACGCTGGTGGATCGCGAAAGCGCCTATGAAGTCCTGAAGGGCAAGGCCGAGGTGGCGGCGCAAGCGGCCGAGGATGACAAGGCTAAAACGGCAGCCGAGAAGCAGGCCGAGTTTGAAGCGCAGCAAGCCGAGAAGCTGCGCGCTCAGCAGGAAAAGCAGGATGAGAAAGCCCGTATTGCCGCCGAGAAAGTGGCCGCGCTGGAAGCTAAACAAGCCGAGCGATTGCGCATCCTGAAAGAGAAGGAAGCCGAGAAGTTGCGCGTGGCCGCGGAGAAACAGGCCGAGAAAGACCGCATTGCCGCCGAGCGCGAAGCGGCTCGCAAAGCGCGCGAGGAAAAGGCCAAATTCGGCATCGACGATGTGATCGAGGGTGTGGCCAAAAGCTCGATTCGCACCGTCGGCAGCAGCGTGGGCCGCGAGATCGTGCGCGGCATCCTGGGTGGCCTGTTCGGTGGTGGCACCTCGAAGAGCCGCAAGTAATGAGCCTCGGTGGGACAAGTCAGACTTCTAAAAGAAGTCTGACTTCTGAGATTGCATGCCTCGGCCTTCGTATACTTAATCGATGTTAGGCGCACCAAACCCATTAGATCCAACGTCAGACCCGGACGAAGAGCCCAAGAAAATCTTGGAGAATCCACCGCCCCGGCCTGGCGACCTCGTAAATGCGCAAGAAAAAGCCGAGGTCAAGCCGGTCAAGGATGAGCTGATGCAGGCGCTGCAAGAGGTAGACTCGCCCGAGAAAGCGGCCGAGTTGGTGCGCAAGCTGGAGGAAACGGCGGGTCGCCAGACCGGCACAGATGTGGTCCAAACCCACGCAACCCCGGCCACCTCCACCGAAGCCGCGCAACAGGTGACGCAAGCCAGCGCGAGCGCCGCTCCGGGCGAGAAGCCTGCCGATGTGATTGCCGAGGCGGCGCGCGTAGTCACCGCAGCCAAAGGCCGCGAACGCGAAGCCGTGGCGCAGGCTGTGCAAGAGGTGTTCAATCCTGATTTGCAGGGCAAACCCACCGACCAGGACACCCGCCAGCGCAGTTATCTACAGCAGGCGATCCTGAACCGGTTGAAGCCGTTGGACAAACTGGACGCCGATCTTTTCATCAAGATCAACCACCTGAATCACAGTCCGTTTTTGAATCGCTTCTTCTATTACATCACGGCCGTGTTCACCGGTGGCACGGCCTGGTACGGGCTGATGTTGCTGGCCCGCCTGCGCAACAAACGCGGCGGCGAGAATATCCTGCGCGAATCCATTTTGCCGCTGGCTCTGGCCACCACCATTGTCGAGTTGCCCATCAAAGCCTATTTTCGGCGACGGCGGCCCTTCATCACCATCATCCAAGCCATCGCAGTCGGGGTGAAGCCGGGCTCGTGGTCGTTTCCGTCGGGGCACTCGTCCGCTGCTTTTGCCGGCGCATTTTTGTTCAGCCGCTATTTCCCACGCTTCAAAGCCGTGTTCTATGGCATTGCCGCGCTGGTCGGCTTTTCACGGGTGTATCTGGGTGATCACTATCCCGGCGATGTGGTAGCCGGCTCCCTCTTTGGCACCGTGCTTGCGTGGTTGTTTCACCAGCGCCGCTGGCCGTGGCAGAAGCGCTCGAAGGGCAAGAAACGCCGCAGCTAAAAATGTCTGACTTCTCGGCAGAAGTCAGACATTTGTCCGTGCACCCAACGACTCATACACCTCGCGGGTTTGTAGCGCCGCGCGCGCCCAGGTGTATTGCCGGGCCTGCTTGGGCCCACGGCTGCGCAAATCCAACCCCAGCACGCGATCCGTCAGCACGCGTTGCAGCGCGCCGGCCCACGCATCGGCATCAGTGGGTGGCAACAACACCGCCGCTTTGCCGACCAGCTCTGGCATGGATGAGGCATTCGAGCACAAGACCGGTACACCGCAGGCCATCGCTTCCAGCGGCGGCAATCCAAAGCCTTCGTAGACCGATGGGAAGGCGAGTGCGCGAGACAAGGTATACACGGCCGGCAGATCCTCGTCGGCCACATAGCCGATGAATTTGACGCGGCCGGTCAAACCACGCTCATGCACGGCGCGAAAGGTTTCTTCGAACAGCCAGCCTTGCTTGCCACCTACAACCACCGACAAGTCGGCATGCTTGCCGTCGGCCAACAATGCCTTAAATGCCTCGAACAAGGTCATCAGGTTTTTGCGCGGCTCGATGGTGCCGAGCGCCAGCACATACTGCTCGGGCAGGTTGTAACGCTCCCGTGCGCGCTGCAACACCGTGATATCGGTCACGGGTTTAAAGCGCGGGTGAATGCCCTCGGTGATGACGCGAATCTTGGCATCCGGCACCCCATAGATTTTCTGGACATCGCGGCGCGTGTGTTCGCTCACACAAATCACCGCGTCGGCGCGCCGCAAAAACAGCGGCATCGCCAGTTGCAAATAAATCCAGTTGCGCGGCAGGTGATAGCGCGGGTAAAACTTGAAGATCAGATCGTGCAGCGTAAAGACCGTTTTGGCTTGCTTAAAGCGCGGGAGCAGGTGTTCGGTGGCGTGGAAGAGGATGGGAGACGGTAAATCGCCGTCTCCCGTCTCCCGTCGCGGCTTCTGAGCCGCCCCGTCTCCGCTCAGCAACTCATCCTGACTCAAGTTCACAATCTGCGCCATTAAGGCTCGCAAGCGCCAAGTGTAGGGCGATTGCGGCGTCGCCCACTGCGGCAATGACTTGATCAGCGGCGTCGGCTTCGCGCGGGCGGCATCGTGATAGAACACGGTCAACGGCACCTGCTGGGCTTTCAGCTCACCGATCAGGTCCTCGGCATAGCGGCCCAGACCTGCCTTGTGGTGCACAGCCGGAGACGCATCAATTACGATCATTCAGATGGCGGTTGGCGGCTGGTGGCTGGCTGCTAACAGCCAGTCACCAGCCGCCACTTCCTTCCTATAGCTTGAGCAAAATGACGCCGGTGTGGGCAGTCATGGTGACTTTGCGGCCGGTGATGGGAGTGCCGGACAACGTCTTGTAATCGGCCTCCAGCGTCATCTCGGCAGTCTCGCCGGTGGGATTGACCAAAACAATGCCGTTGGCAAACTCGCGTTTGTAGATGTTGCTGTTCAATGCTTCATAGGCAGCGGCGGGCGCACCCAACGGTGCGGTGAAGTCAGGGGCGTCCAGTGTTGCCAGGTTGCCGGTGTCAAATTGGAAATACGTTTTTACGCCGTTCTTGCCGAGCAAATACGAGGCCACGCTATAACTCAGCCACTGTCGGCTCAGCTCCGGCGTAGCATCCGCGCCCGTCAAGCGCGTCGTCACCAGCACAATCCGGTTGTCGGCCGAAATCTCGCTCAAGTAATCGACATCACGCTTCCAGGCGGCCTCACTCCGAAAAGCGGTCGTGTCCGAAATCGGCGAGCGCAAAAATTCATCGATGCTGATGCCGTCGACGATAGCGCCCAACGTGGACGATTCATCGCTATCCGCGGCGTAGGCCGTGCCATCCCGCCAGGCGTAGCCGCCCACAATCACGATCTTGTCTGGCACACTGCCGCGAATGGCGCGCAAGAGATTTTCGACCGCGTCTTTGCGTTGTGCGTCGGTGAAGGTTTTGGTGCCGGTGTAGATGGGTGGGTTCGTCGTGCGAATCAAATCCACACCGACATCATTTAGAACGATGCCATCGTAATTGCGCTCGGCCACCCAATTGGCCACGTTCTTGGCAATCTGATCCTTGACCGTCTCGTTACTGATGTTGACCAACGGCCCGCGTTCGCGCGTGCTCAGCGCCAGCCGCTTGCGAGAATCGAACAGCAGCCACTCGGGGTTACTATCCTGGATCGAGTCCGAGTTATCGAGAAATCCAATATGGAATTGCCGGCTGGTCAGCCCAATCAGCGCGGCATTGTTGGGCTGCAAATTAAACGCCGCCGGCCCCACCACCAGATCGAGGTAGCCGGTGAACGGTTGGGTCTCGGTCAGTTGATCGCTCCACAACCCCACCGTGGCGCTGGTGTCGGCTGGTGCCCGGCGCGGCACCGATGTAGGCGGCAACTCTGTCGAGGTCGCCAACGGCACCAGCGTAGGTGTGGCCGTGGGCTCGGCCATCGGCGCCACCGCCACATAAGCCACCGGCGATGGAAACGCATCCTGAGATTGGGAAACAGGGACGCCGCCGCAGGCGGAAAGTAAAAAGGCAAAAGTCAAAAGGCAAAAGGCGGCCATCTGCGCCCCTTTTTTGCCTTCTGCCTTTTGACTTTTGACTTTCTTAAACGCCAAACGCATCTTTGAGCTTGTCAAAAAAGCCTTTCTCCTGCTGCGGCACCACGTCTTTGCCCATGGTTTTGGCCAGCTCGCCAAACAAACGCTTTTGTTCCGGCGTCAATGCTGTGGGAATGGCCACGTTGACCAGCACCAGTTGGTCGCCGCGGGTGTTGCGACGCAGATGCGGCACGCCCTTGGCCTTCATCCGAAACACGGCCCCGGTTTGGGTACCGGCCGGAATCGTCAGCTTCTCTTTGCCGTCAATCGTCGGCACTTCGATCTCATCGCCGATGGCGGCCTGCGACACGTTGATCGACAGCTCCACCACCACATCCTCGTCCTTGCGGCGGAAATAGGGGTGCGGCGTCACATTGATGACCACATACAGGTTGCCAGCCGGCCCACCGTTGCCCCCTGGCTCACCCTCGTTGTTCAGGCGAATCTGGGTGCCATTGTCGACACCGGCTGGGATGCTCACCGCCAGCGTGCGCGTGCTGCGAATCTGCTTCTTGCCGCCGCATTGCTTGCACGGCGTGGTAATCACTTCGCCGCTGCCGCCACAGGTTGGGCAGGTGGTCACATTCACGAACGAGCCGAGAATGCTCTGCTGCACACGGCGCACTTCGCCGGTGCCGTTGCAGGTGCGGCAGCGCGTGGGGTTGGTGCCGGGCTCGCTGCCGTTGCCCTTGCAGCGCGTGCAGGATTCGTTGCGCACCACTTCAATTTCTTTCTCGACCCCAAAGATGGCTTCCAGAAAATCCAGCTTCAGGTCATAGCGCAAATCTGCGCCACGGCGTGGGCCACGACGGGCCTGCTGGGTGTTGCGCGCGAAGCCGCCGAAGAACTCGTTGAAGATGTCGTTGATATCGCCGAAGCCTTCGTAGCCGGCTCCACCACTGGCACTCGCGCCATTGGCGGCGTGGCCGTAGCGGTCGTATGCGCCGCGCTTCTGCTCATCACTCAACACTTCATAAGCCTCGTTCACTTCCTTGAACTTGGCCTCGGCATCCGTCTCTTTGTTGACATCGGGATGATATTGGCGGGCCAGCTTGCGGAATGCCTTCTTCATATCCTCCGCACTGGCATTCTTGGGGACGCCAAGCACCTCGTAGTAGTCTCTCTTTGCCATTCGTATTTATCTCGTCCTCTATGACTCCAATAACAACGCTCTAACTCTTCACTTGGAACATAGCTCAAAATCACTGTTGAGCCAGCACAGGCCTATTTTGCACTCATTCTTCAGAGACCCCCGACCCCTAAAGGGGAGTCGCCGAGTC
>JBBQST010000261.1:0-6877 GCA_038213625.1 Thermoflexales bacterium | reverse complement strand
AGGTTGGGCATATGGGGGTTTCGGACTCTTGAGTCTAGACTCTGAATTTTGGCAATCGAACAACAATGTAAAGGCGCAAACCTTAGATCGTCATTTCGAACAGCGTGAGAAATCCCTGTGACGTGACTCGATCGATGTCGGAATCGGCGGGCTGATGCAGATGTCTGTCGAGCGACTCACGCGGGATTCCTCGCAAAGCCTGCTCATGAACAAGAAATTTTCGCAACATAATTTGGCAATCGACCTTGAATCTGTTCCCGATGCAGAACCCACCCCCAACCCCTCCCTGGAAGGGAGGGGAGTGCGATCCCCCTCCCCGCAGCGGGGAGGGGCTAGGGGTGGGGTTTGGTCGCGTCAATGCTGGCGGTAACCTTCTCAGGGCTCCCGTTCATGCCGCTTGGCTTTGCCGTCCCCGGCTATCGGGAACTCGGAATGACATCCCATAGGTTCAGCAATGGGCTATGTAAATTCAAGCTTGACGGCACTGCCCACATTGCGACTCAAATCAATCGCATCGTTCAACCCCGCTGGTCTCAACTGAATCGCCACATTGAATGCAAGTTGAGCCGGCTCAATCACCACCTCCGGCACCACGGCCTCCATCGTCACGCCATTCACACGCACGGCATAGGTGCCAGCGGCCGGCAACACATGCCGGCCCTCCACGCACACCGTCTGCGCATCGGCCAGACGCCCCGTGACTGAAAAGGGCCGACCCAGATAGAGTTGGGCCGTGCGCACATCGCCCTGGGCCAGGAGTTCGCGAATATAGGTGCTGGACACGGCGACGGAGTCAAAGCGCAGCTCGGGAATCATATTGACCGCGAAGCCGGCTAGCTGCCCCTGCTCGCGCAAGAAGGCCAGGTTGCCCTGCCGCTTGTAACCCAGCGCAAAGTCGGGGCCGATCCACAAACTCACCAGCCGCAAATGCTGCACCATGCGCTCGACGAAGATGGCCGCCGGGGTCTGGCTGGTTTCGGCCGTAAACGGCAGCACCAAAAATGTGTCCACATTTAGCAAGGCCAGTTGCTCGGCCTTTTCCTCCAGCGTGGTCAGGTAGCGCATCGGCCCACGTCCCAGCACCTCGCGCGGGTGAGGGTGAAAGCTGACGACCACGGCTTGTGCGCCTCGGCCGTGCGCCTCGGTCACGATGGTGCGAATGAGTTGTTGGTGGCCCACATGCACGCCGTCAAACGTGCCAATGGTGACCACGGCTGGCGTGGTAATGGTGTTCTCGTCAAACCCGTGAATAAACTGCATGTGCTGATGCCAAAAAGCAACGACTCGAAAGTTAACCTGTCACGGCCAGCACTTTAACAGGCTTCAGCAGTGGCCCCTCGTGCTTGCCGATGGCAATCAGCACACCCTGTTCGTTATAGAGCCGGCATAAATTATTCAAACGCGCCGTCACAAATGCATCTTTGCTGACAATGCCGACTTCGAGAAATTGGCCCTGCAACACACGCTTGGTCTGCGCCTCATCGAGATGCAGCGCCGGCATATCCAGCACGGCCTCATCCATCGGCAACAGGTGCGTCTGCCAGTCGGCCAATGCCTCCAGCGAAATCGCTTGCTCAATCGTGAAGCGCTCGATGCGCGTGCGCTGCAATTGGGTGAGGTGGCCGCCGCAGCCCAGCGCCTCGCCAATATCGCGGGCCAGGCTGCGAATGTAGGTGCCGCTGCCACACGCCACCGTGATCTTGAGTTGATCGCACGCAGCTGTTTCAGTCGGCTCACAGGCCAGCGTCATTTGCTGAATCTGCACCACCCGCGCGGCCAGATCCACCGTTTCACCTTTGCGGGCCAGGGCATACGCGCGCTGGCCGTTGCGTTTGATGGCGCTGAACTGCGGCGGCACCTGCTGAATCGCGCCGGTAAATTGGCGCTCCAATGCGCGCAATTGCTCGTCCGTAATCGGCGGCACCGGCCGCGTTTCCACCACCTCGCCCTCGGCATCGTCCGTGTTCGTGCGCTCACCGAGTTTGATCCGGCCCACATAGGCCTTGTCCTCGCCCAGCAGATATTCGCTCAGCCGGGTGGCCTGGCCGATGCACAGCACCAGCACACCGGTGGCCATCGGGTCGAGCGTGCCGGCGTGGCCGATCTGCTTGATATGCGTGGCCCGTCGCGCACGCGCGACAATATCGTGTGAAGAAAGACCTTGCGGTTTGTCAATAACGAGAAGGCCGTCCATGGGGAAGATTGGGAGAAGTCAGAGGTCAGATGTCAGATAGGTTTGCGTTGGCGGCGGCTCTGGTGTCTGAGATCTGACTTCTGACCTCTGACTTCTGAGCAACGATGATATCGCGTTGTTTGATGACGCGGTCGACGCGGTGGGTGAGTTGATTGTACGGCGCAGTGTTTAGCACCTTGAACGGCGCGCTCGACTCGACCAGCGCGATCATGTCTTCGCGCGGGAAGCGCGTCGATTCCCACGCAAACGTCATCACGCCGCCGGCCAGCAACAAGCCCGCCCACGTCGGCAACGCCTTCTTCAGCAGCGTTTGCAAGTCATCGCCTGGTGAATGTTGAATGCCGTAGGGCAAATCTGTGACGATGAGGTTGGGCCGTTTGATCGCGACGAGCAGATCATCGGCGCGGGCGGTGTCGCCCTTGGTTAATACCAGTTGTTGCGCGCCGAATGCGCAGTGCCAACGCTTGCCCACCTTTTTGAGCTTCTCCTCGCGCACCTGACACGGCACATGTTGCTCGCGCGTATATTGCTTGATGAACGCGACCGTCGATTCCACATCCGTCTCGTTCAACTCCACACCCACGGCATCGGCCCCCAACATCAGCGCCGCGAACAGGGTGGTGCCGCCGCCGGCCAATGGATCGAACACGCGCAGGGTGTTCCAGGGCTGGTCGGCAAATGCGCTGCTGAAGCGTGCCACGTTGCACATGAACAAGGTGAACAGCTCGTTGGTCTTGCCCCGATAGCGCCGCGTCATCATCAGGTCGGGCGGCATGGCCGGCACAAAATCCAGCTCGATGGGTTTTAGAAAAGGGCCAACCTGATCGCCGATCTGCTCGTAGAAATCGAACAAAGCGCTGGTCATTGCCAGTGCGCCCAAGTCTTGAATATGGGCGCGTTCGGCCTCATCCCGCACGGCCAATTTGAGATAAGCCTGCCCACCCAACTGCACCGGCTCCGAGGAAATAATGTACTGGCCGAGTGGGCTGAGCTGCAATTCGTGCGGCGCTAAAGCCGTGGCCAGCGCGCTATATTGCGTGCTACGTTGCGGGGCAATCTGGGCCAGAAGGTTCATGGTTATTTTTGTGAGGCCGCGCACACCTGAATCGGTCGGCGAATATTTTTGGGTCAGGGGTTGCAAACAAGCCGGAGAGGATTGAGCTTTTCTGAAAAGCTCAATCCTCAGTACCTATCAAGGCAAAAACTTTACATAGCCACGTCATTCCCGCGGAGGCGGGAATCCAGAACTGCCAACCACGAGCACATTGGGGTTACGTCTGGATTCCCGCCTCCGCGGGAATGACGGCTTTGGCTAATCATTTCCATCAAGTCTCAGGTTCGCCCTTGGAACAATTTGAAGTCTTTCCCTTGACAGACTACCAGTCTCGCATCCCCTACTTCTCCCGAATCACCTGCCGCAGCTTCGGCAACACTTGGCTGACCGCATCGCGCAACGGCCCTGGCATGGTACAACCCGCCGCTGCCGGATGTCCGCCGCCGCCCAATTCCAGCGCCACCTGCGAGATATCAAAGCCGGGTTGGGCGCGAAAGCTCACATCGACGTTGCCATCGGCCAGCTCCACAAACACCACTGCAATATCGGCTTCCATTGCCGTGATGAGCGTGCCGACCAGATTGCCGTCGCCGCGATCCTCGCGAATGCCCAGCGCTTTGCGCATCTTGCGCGGGATGGACGCATAGGCGATGCGGTCTTCCAGTTGTGAGGCGGCCAGACCCGCGCCCAACAATCGCAGCGAATCATACGACCGCAGCACCAGCGCGCGCCGCGTAATCTCGGTGACTGATGCGCCGGCGCGCATGAGTTCCACCGCCGTCGCCAGCGTGTCGGGCGTGGTGTTGCTGGTGCGAAACGCCAGGGTGTCGGTGATGACGCCGGTGAGCAGCGCCGAGGCAATTTCATTGGTCAGAGGCAGGTTCAGCCGCTTAATCAGCATGAACATCATTTCGGACGTCGAGGCAAACCCCGGCTCAACCACGTTCACGGTGCCATAGTGCGTGTTCGTGATGTGATGGTCGAACGACACCATGGGAATGCTGGCGTGCTGCACCGGCAAAAACACATTGCCCAGCCGCGACAGATCGCCCGCATCCAGGGCCACGACCAGATCGAAATTGCCTTCGCTGTTGCGAGTGATGTCGCGCAGGCCGGTAAGATAGTCAAACCGGCTGTGGGGCGAATCCTGGCAAACCGGCGTCACATGTTTGCCCCAGTCTCGCATGGCATGGGTAAAGCCCAGCAAACTGCCGATCGCGTCCCCATCGGGCTGCAAATGGGTGATGGCAAGAATGCGTTGAGCGCGGCGCAAATAGCCTTCGGCGTCGGCCCAGGCCTGCGGTTGAGAAATCGTCATTCGTCCTTTGAGGTGGATGCTGCGACAGCGGTGTCAGCGGTATCAAGGGTGTCAGCGTCCATTTTGGAAGCAGTTGGGTCTGTTTCTGGTGTCACGGGTGTCGCCTCGGCAGTAGCTGCTTCAGCAGCGGCCATGGTTTCAGCCAGCGTCAACTGCTCTTTGGCTTTCAGCTCGTCCAGCAAGCGGCCCATGCGCTCGCCTCGCTCCAGCGACTCGTCGTAGACAAAGGTGATGACGGGCGTGTTCTTGGTGCGCAACCGCCGGCCCAGCTCTCGGCTCAGCCAGCCGGCGGCGCTATCCAACCCGCGCGCTGCCTTTTCTTTGTCGTCGGCGCTGCCCAAAATGCTATAAAACACCTTGGCATGCCGCGTGTCGGGGCTCACTTCCACGTCGGTCACGGTCAGGCCGCTCACGCGTGGATCGTTCAACTGCGTCTCCAGCAGCGTCGTCACATGCGATTGAATAAGGCCGTTGATTCGGGCTTCGTACTTCTTGCTCATGTTAGGTTCTGGAGGCCGTCAAATAAAGCGGAAACGCGAGTCTAAGAAAGCGGCCAGACACAGTTGATTGTATCTGACGCAGGTAGTGAGGGCCGGAATGCGATGAGGAGCATCTGGTCTGGCATCGACCGTACCGTGTACCGTCTGGTGTGGGAAATTATTTCGCAAGAGGTCTTAATTCCTTGTTCCTACTGGCTCTTAAAGTACTCCTTGAGCAAGAATGCCATTTCATCCTCAAAACCATAACCCGTATTATTGCATTTCACTACAACTTGCTGGCAACGGTCTACAAAATCCGATTCAAGATTATTCTTCTGAATCAATTTTAGCGTTGCCTCAAACATACTTTGCAAGCTGTCGTAAAACGACTCTTTGTAATCGCCCAGGTTGTGTAGAAACTCCACGCCACATTCAACATACACCAGCATCAAATCAATCAGGCTCGACTCAGATACAGAGATTTTGCGATACTCGCTAATGAGTTGCCGTGCAACTTGTACCTTCGGCTCACCGTGGGTGCTTTTGGGCAGCATGGCTTTTGTGACACGCGCCTTATATTCATCCAGAACACTTGAATCATCAGGGGGTTGCAACTTCAACAAAAAGTGCTTCTGCACGATATCAAATTTCGTAAAAAGCACTGCGATTTCTTCGATGAGTTGTTCCTTGGTCGCCGTCGCTAATAGCTTTCGTAAGCGCGCTGCAGATAAATCTTTAGCCATACTCTTTTATACATGCTGATCGACCAGCACCTGGTTGCCATCAGGGTCGATGACTAGGAAGTAGGCCGGCCCTGTCGTGCTCTCATCAGCCTCTGCCACCCGCGGAACGCCCTGCGCTTTGAGCTCGCGCTGCAAATCGCGCACATCAGTAAAGTCTTCGAGCCGGCTCGCGTTGCTATCCCAGCCAGGATTGAATGTCAGGGTGTTCTTGTCGAACATCCCTTGAAACAGGCCGATGGTGTGATCGCCATATTTATTGATTGCCTTTAACGAACGTTGGGGTGGTCTTGCTCTGACTTTGATCGCGCAACACCAGAGTTGAATGCTGACTCTGACCGACATGTTGCGGATGAGCCGCGCTCATGCGCGCTCATAAGAATAGCGCTCGCGGCGTCCGCTCGATCCGCTTGTTGGACAGTGCCGGCACAGGCCGACTGTCTGTCAGCAGTCGAACACCGACCAGCAGATATCGTTTCGCAACCGCTGGTCGTCCACTACAAGCTCGCGAATCGCCTTCGGAAGCTGTTCGCGCTGCCACTGGCACTCCAGCCTGCCAGCGCTCTCGCCCGCGCCCTCGGGCGCAGCCGCGCGCGCGGCCTTGATCGCGTAGGCAGCCGCGCCAAGCTCGTGGGCGGCGACATGCGCCACCACCGCCGCCTGGCCGGCAGCATATGCGGCGTGCCGAGCGGCTCCGCTCAACTCTCTTGCCGCAGCCATGGCATGGCCACCCGCCGCGCGCGCCTGAGACATCTTGATCTCGCCGCTCACCCATGCCCGAGCCTGCTCAATCGCCTGCCGTGGCCGCGCATCGGAGGGCCTCGCCGACTCGAAAAGGTGCAACACGTGCTCCGCGCACGCTGCAGCCCACAAGGCGAGAAGACGATGATCCGAGTCCGTGAGCGTACCCCCGCGACGGATGGTGATGAATCTCGGATCGCGCTCTTTCGGTAGAATCACAACTTCACCCACTTCACTCGATCTGCCCAACGTTTGAGTTCAGCGGCTGCCGAAGGCAGTCCGCTGCGACGAAGGGTTAGGCAGCTATGCCTCGCGAAAGCACAAAGTCGTCTTGCACTTCAGAGCCAGCGC
>JBBQST010000260.1:0-6879 GCA_038213625.1 Thermoflexales bacterium | reverse complement strand
CAGGTCTACAAGGCAAACATGGACCACAGGCCTGAATAAGGTGATCGCCGGTGACAGCCAGAGCCATTCACCGGCGTCAAAAAACACGAGATTATTCAGGCCGCATCAGACTCTATTCAACGACGGGCGTGGGTTGGGCTTGTTCCTGCGACGGGCTGCTCTCGGCTGCACCCGCGTCCGGGGCAGTAGCCACCGGCGTGCTGATCGTCTCTTCCGCCACGGCAGCAACCGGCTCGGTCACAGTCGGCACCGCTTCGGCGACCGGCTCAACCGCCGGCTCAACCGCCGGTTCAACCGCTTCTGCAACAGGCTCGGCCTTGGTGATATTGGTGTCTTCGGATTTGACCAGTAGATAGCGAATCACGCTCTCCACCAGCTTCAAACGCGATTCCACTTTTTGCACAGACTGGGCTTCCAGTTGTACAAACAGGTAGACATATTGACCATCGCGAATCTTGTTGATGGGGTACGACAGGCGCCGGACGCCCCACTGATCCGCCTTGACCACGGTGCCGCCTTCGGCAGTAATGAAGCCTTTCACGCGCTCGATCAGCGCAGTCAAACCGGCGGGATCCATCTCCGGCCGGGCAATAAATGTAAGTTCGTAATTTCGAGCCATTTGGTTGTCGCTTTCTCCTTCCCTGGAATACACTGCCCCCGATATTTTGACAAGATAAGGGGCGCTGGTGCGGCCCGATGACCGTCCAAGCGCCCCTAACACGTTTTTAACGCGCCGTCCTCAATTCGAGAGCGGAAAGATGGCCGCAATATTAGTTGCGTTCACATCACAATAGGGCGTCAACTATATCACAGGCAGATGAGGCTCACGAACGCTCGAACGCGTAATCGTCTATGCCAACGTCGACCTCAACAATTCCGCTCTCCTGTGCAATGGCATACAATCTTCAACTACCTATGAGTACTTCTCCAATCGAAATAGTTGAATGCACGACCCCGGCGTTGCTCCGCCAATTCATCGAATTCCCGTGGGAGATTTACAAGGACAATCCGTATTGGGTGCCGCCGATCCTGAGCGAACGGGTTGCGTTTTACGATAAAACAAAAAATCCATTTTTTGAACATTCCTTTGCGGTGCCGATGATGACCAAACGGGACGGCAAAGTCGTCGGCACCATCGTCGCCATTCACAACACCCGCCATAACGAGACCTGGGCGGATAAAGTGGGTTTCTTCGGCGGCTTCGAGTGCATTAATGATGATGCAGTGGCGCGGGCGTTGTTTGATGCGGCGGGCCAGTGGGTGAAGGCGCGCGGCCTGGACACTTTGCGCGGCCCCACCACACTCAGCATCTATGACGAAAGCGGCATGCTCATCGAGGGCTTCGACAACGAGCCAAAAGTGTTGATGACCTATAACCCGCGCTATTACCCCGATCTGTGTGAACACTATGGCTTCGCGAAAGCGATGGATATGGTGTCCTGGTGGGGCGACACGGTGAAGAGCGCCGAGGTGGTGAAGGGCAAGTGGGCACGGGTGGTGCAACTGGCCGAGAAGCGCGGCCGGTTTCGGGTGCGCAGTGTCAACTTCAGCAAAATTGACGAGGAAGTGGCCGCGCTCAAATCGATTTTTTGGTCGGCATGGGAGAAAAACTGGGGCAATGTGCCGATGACCGAGCACGAGTTGGAACACATTGTGACCCAACTCAAAAGCTTTGCCGACCCCGAGCTGATTATTGTGGCCGAGGATACCCAGACGGGTAAACCGATTGGCTTTTCGCTCAGCTTGCCCAATGTCAACCGGCCGTTGCGCATGGCCTATCCCAACCCGCGCACGCCGGAATGGTTCACGATGCTCAAATTCCTGTGGCATTGGAAGGTGCGCAAGCAGGTCAACTCGATGCGCTTTGTGCTGTTGGGCGTGCTGCCCGAATATCGAATGGGCGGCGTCGATGCGGTCATGGTCATCAAGACCTTTGAAAAGATGATCGAAAAGAAGTACGATGGTGGAGAGTGCGGCTGGATCCTGGAGACGAATGATGCGATGAATCGTGTGATTGCCGAGGGGGGCACGCGCGTTTATAAGAAATACCGAATTTACGACTATAAAATTGGAGATTGAGTGGCGGGATGGGTTGGCATGGATGTGCACACCCGCCTGCGCGCTGAACCGCTCCAAAACAGATCGCCACGAATGACCCAGGCTCGGACCCGACTTTTGCTCCTGATCACCGATGTTGTACTGATCAATATTGGCTTCATTGCTGGTTACCTGCTGCGCTATCGCCTGCAGCTCTTCCGCGATATTTTGTATGAAGCCAGGTTCGACGAATACCCCATTGTCCAACTGATATTTACCATCGTCATGGTGGTCATGTTCTGGCTGGACGGCGTGTATGCACCGCGCCGAACCCCATCGTGGACCGACCAGATGTTTGCCGTGCTCAATGGCACCATCAAAGCCCTGTTCATCGTCTGGTCGCTCATCTTTCTGATTGGGCCGATGGTGTATTCACGGCTGCTGATCCTTTATGCGGGCGCGGCCGCTGTAATTTTGATCGGCATCAGCCGGATTGTGCGCGGCCAGCTCGAAAGCCGGTTGCGCCGGCGCGGCATCGGTGTGGCGCATGTGCTCATCGTGGGCGCGGGTGAGTTGGGCCGCACGGTCATGCGCAACATCGTGGCCCGGCCCGAGCTGGGCTATCACTGCATCGGCTTCGTCGATGACGATGATGTGCGTGGGCAAACCGATATTGGCCGCTTCCCGGCCCTGGGCAAAGTCAGCGAAGTTGAGAATCTCATCACCATGAACCGGATTGATGAGGTGATTGTGACCCTGCCGTGGTCGGTGCAACCCAAGATTGTCGAGGTCGTGAACCTATTGCATCATCATCGCGTGCGGGTTCGGGTGGTGCCGTCGTTGCTGCAAATCAACCTGAGCAAAATCGATGTGGATGATCTGGGCGGCATTCCGCTCATCGGCGTGCGCCAACCCACGTTTAGCCCGGTCAACGATGCCATTCAGCGCGCCTTTGATCTGGTTGTGGCCATTCCAATCGCGCTGCTGTCGCTGCCGGTGGTGTTGGTGGCAGCGCTGGCGATTCGGCTCGACTCGCCCGGCAACCCCATCTTCAGCCAGCGCCGTGCCGGCAAAAACGGCCGGCCGTTCAAGTTCTACAAACTGCGCAGCATGGTCGAGGACGCCGAGCAGCAACGAGGCGGTTTGCTGGACAGGAATGAGGCGGATGGGCCGCTGTTCAAGATCAAGAACGATCCGCGCACCACACGCGTGGGCCGCATCATTCGCAAGCTCAGCCTGGACGAGTTGCCGCAGTTTTGGAATGTGTTGAAGGGCGATATGCGGGTGGTGGGGCCACGGCCGGCCCTGCTCAGTGAGGTGGCCCATTACAACGACTGGCAGCGCGAACGGCTGCGGGTCAAACCCGGCATCACCGGCCTGTGGCAGATCAGTGGCCGCAGCGAGCTGACGTTTGACGAGATGTGCCTGCTGGATGTCTATTACATCGAGAACTGGTCGTTGGTGATGGACCTGAAAGTGGCGCTGAAGACGGTGCCGTATCTGCTATCGGCACGGGGAGCGTACTGAGTGGCTGCTAGCAGCTGGCAACCAGCAACTAGTGTGGCAGCGCATCCACCTGTTTGGCCAGCGCAAAGTCATTCTCGCTGATGCCGCCGTCATCGTGCGTGATGAGGGCCAGGGTGACCTTATCGTATTTGATGGTGATGTCGGGGTGGTGTTGCAGGGCCTCGGCCAACACGCCGATGGCACTGACGAACATGAGCGCTTGCGGGAAGCCGGGCAGGGTGTAGGTTTTGGTAATTTCACCTGCGGGGGTCAGCGTCCAGCCTGTGGCTTTGGTCAGCCGATTTTTGATTTGCTTATCTGAAAGTTTTGCCATTGAGTGATTGTAGTGGCACTAACACAACGTTTCTTTGAATATGCTGATTCGGTTGCGAATGGTCTTAAAGCTGCTACTAAAGTCGCTGTCGTGAATGAAAATGATTCACGCATTTGGCGCATTCTTGTGGTACGCTAACGCATCTTTGAGATTGTCTCGCACTATGGCTGAACCGAAACCAATCGAGATGTTGATGGAAGCAGCGGACATTGCTGCTGAAGCGGCTGCCGAGGCGATTGCAGAGCAAGCTGCGGCCGAGGAAGCGCTGCAGCAGGCTCAGGCCGACGCTTTGGACGATTCTGCATCCGATTCCCCCTCCAACAAAAACACCGCCACGCCGGAGCAAGTGCCCATTTTGCCCTTGCGCGGCATCATCGTCTACCCCCTTTCGGCGATCCCACTTCGTGTGTCGCAAATCCGCGGCATCAAGCTGGTGGACGACGCCGTGCAGAACAAAACCCAGATCGGTCTGATTGCCAGCAGGAACGCCGAGAAGGAAGAGCCCAACCCCGATGAGCTCTATACCATCGGCACCCTCGCCACCATCGTGCGGCATTTCAAGGCACCGGATGGGGTGGTGAATCTGATTGTGCAGGGCGGCGAGCGTTTCAAGGTGGTGGAGTTCACCGGCACCGAGCCATACATCACCGCCAAAATCGAGCTCTCGCCGGAACCTTTCGAGAACACGCTGGAGATTGAAGCGCTGCGCCGCAACATCAGCCAGGGCTTCAACCAGATGGCCGAGCTGTTGCCCAATTTGCCAGACGAACTGGCCAGCATGATTCAGGGCATCGAAGACCCGCGCCAGTTGACCTATGCCGTGGCCACCTACATGCGCATGGAGATGCCGGATGCCCAGAAGCTGCTGGAGCTGGAAGGCCTGCCCAACAAGATGCTATTTCTGCTCCAGCTCTTGAATAAAGAGCTGGAAGTGCTGGAGCTGGGCAAGAAGATTCAGACTCAGGCGCAGAGCGAGATGGAAAAAGTTCAGCGCGAATATTTCCTGCGCGAGCAGATCAAAGCCATCCAACGCGAGTTGGGCGAGAACGATGAGCAGCAGATCGAGATCAACGATTTTCGCGACAAGATTGCCAAGAGCGGGATGAACGACGAGGCCCGCAAAGAGGCCGAGCGTGAGCTGGAGCGGCTGGCCAAGCTGCCGACGCAAGCCGCTGAATACGGCGTCATTCGCACCTACCTGGATTGGATGGTGAGTCTGCCGTGGCAGAAAGGCACCAGTGATGACCTCGATATCACCCAGTCGCGGCATGTGCTCGATCAGGATCACTATGCGCTGCAAGACATCAAAGAGCGCATTCTGGAATTTCTAGCCGTGCGCAAACGGCGCGCCGAATTGCTGGCCGAATTTCAGGCTCAGGAAGCGGCGTTGCAGGGCGATGAATCTGTCTCCGCCACCGTGCCATCGGCCAGTGCGCCGTCGGCCGTCCTATCCGAGGCTGCCGTATCTTCGCCCGGCGTATCCTCGGCCAGCGACTATGTGCGGCCCGATCGCGAAGGCGTGATTCTGTGCTTTGTCGGCCCGCCGGGTGTGGGCAAGACCTCGCTGGGAGCCAGCATTGCGCGGGCGATGGGCCGCAAGTTCATTCGCATGAGCGTGGGCGGCGTGCGCGATGAAGCTGAGATTCGCGGCTTCCGGCGCACTTATATCGGCTCGATGCCGGGCCGCATCATTCAGAGCATTCGCCGCGCCGAGAGCCGCAATCCAGTTTTCATGCTCGACGAGGTGGACAAGCTCGGTTCAGACTATCGCGGCGATCCCTCGTCTGCGTTGCTCGAAGTGCTGGACCCCGAGCAAAACCGTGAGTTCCGCGATCACTATCTCGACGTGCCGTTTGATCTCTCGCAGACCATCTTTATCTGCACGGCCAATACGCTCGACACTATTCCCGGGCCTTTGCGCGACCGCATGGAAATCTTGCAGTTGAGTGGCTACACCGAGCAGGAGAAGCTCAGCATTGCGCAGGGCTATCTGGTGCCGCGTCAGATCAAAGAGAACGGGTTGCGGCCAGGCGAAGTGTCATTTGCAGATGAGGCCATTTTGCAACTCATGCGCGACTTCACCCGTGAGGCCGGTGTGCGCAACCTGGAACGCGAGATCGGCTCCATTTGCCGCAAGATCGTAACGCGGGCGCTGGAGCAAAAACCAGACCGCGCTGATCGGAAGGACTGGCAATTGCCGGTGCGGGTGCAAGCGGGCATGCTGGCCGATTTGCTGGGCAAGCCCAAGTTTTACGCCGAGGTGGCCGAGCGCACCAGCACTCCCGGTGTTGCGACCGGTCTGGCGTGGACGCCGGTGGGCGGTGATATTTTGTTTATCGAGGCCACGCGCATGGCTGGGGCCAAGGGCTTTCAGCTCACTGGCCAGCTGGGCGATGTGATGCGCGAGAGTGCCCAGGCGGCGTTGAGCTATGTGCGCAGCCGTGCGGGCGAGATGGGGCTGGATGAAACGATCTTCGAGAAGAGCGATATCCATTTGCACATCCCTGCGGGCGCCCAGCCCAAAGATGGCCCCAGCGCCGGTGTGACCATGAGCACGGCCCTGATCTCGTTGCTGACCGGGCAGCAGGTGCGGCCGGATGTGGCCATGACCGGCGAGATTACATTGCGCGGGTTGGTGCTACCGGTCGGTGGCATCAAAGAAAAAGTGTTGGCTGCCCATCGAGCCGGCCTCAAAACGGTCATCCTGCCCAAGCGCAATGAAGTGGATTTGGACGAGTTGCCCAAGGAAGTCCGCGACTCATTGAAATTTGTGCTGGCCGAACGGGTGGAGCAGGTGTGGGACGCCGCGCTGATTGCGTCGAAAGACAGCAAGGGCAAAGCCGTGAGCCGCACGCGAAGCCGGAATGGCCGCAAGCCGATTGTGCGTAAATGAATAATTTAATTCCTAACCATCCACTCGCTGAAGTTTTTGGATATGGCACTGCTGACATGAGCAAGCAAGCCAAGCGACATCGCAGAAATCGCCTTTGCCCTTTCAACAA
>JBBQST010000259.1:0-6912 GCA_038213625.1 Thermoflexales bacterium | reverse complement strand
GAAAGGAATGCTATGACCTCAACAACTCACCTTGTTTGTGAATATCGGAATAACCCGCTGGGCATCGATGTGACGGTGCCGCGGTTTAGCTGGCAGTTGCACAGCGACCAGATTGGCGCGCGGCAAACGGCATATCAAATTCTGGCGGCCAGCGATGCGGCATTGTTGCACGAAGGCAAGGCTGATGTGTGGGACAGCGGCAAGATCGAGTCCAATCAGTCGGTGCATGTGGTGTATGCCGGCGCGAAACTAACCTCGCGCCAACGCGTGTATTGGACGGTGACGGTGTGGGATGAGACCGGCAAGCCCAGCCAGGGTGAGACGGCCTGGTTTGAGCTGGGCCTGCTGAAGCGCAGCGAGTGGAAGGGCAAATGGATCGGCGCGGCGTTGGTTGGTGGCCCTCGCACCACGGTCCCATCGCCCTATTTGCGCAAGTCGTTCAAGCTATCCGCCGGCGTGCAATCGGCCCGGCTCTATATTACGGCGCTGGGCTTGTTTGAGGCCTCGATCAACGGCAAAACGATTGGCGAAGATGTGTTGACGCCGGGCTGGACTGAATACAAGAAGCGGGTGCAATACAAGGTCTATGACGTGAGCGATCAGCTGCACGAAGGCGACAACGTGCTCGGCGCGATTCTGGGCGATGGCTGGGCGGTGGGGCATTTGAGCTGGGGTCATCGGCAGCAATATTTCGATGGGCCGCGTTTGATGGCTCAGTTGGAAGTGACCCTGGCCGATGGCAGCAAAGTCCTGGTTGCGACCGATCGCACTTGGAAGCATCAGTTTGGACCCATTCTGGAAAGCGACATGCAGATGGGCGAGGCCTACGATGCGCGCCGCGAGCTGCCGGGCTGGAATGCGGCCGAGTTCGACGATAAGCGCTGGCTCGGTGTTGAGGTGTTTGATGACACCGGCATCGCGTTGAGCGCGACAAACGGCCCCAGCGTGCGCCGCATGGAGACGCTGAAGCCGGTGGCGCCACCGACCGAGCAAGGGCACTACATGGGCAAGCGTTACATCTTCGACCTGGGCCAGAACATGGCGGGCTGGGTGCGCTTCAAGGGCAGTGCGCCGGCTGGCACCACCATCACGTTTCGGTTTGCCGAGGTGCTGAACCCGGACAAGAGTCTGTATGTGACCAACTTGCGCTCGGCTCGCGCCACCGACTATTACACCTTCAAGGGCAAGGGTGTGGAAACGTGGGAACCTAAATTTGCCTTCCACGGCTTCCGCTATGTCGAGGTCACGGGCTATCCCGGCCCGATCACCGACGACATCGTCACCGGCATTGTGCTGTATTCGGAGATGGCCAAGACCGGCGACTTCGCGTGCTCGGAGCCGTTGATCAATCAACTCCAGAGCAACATCGTGTGGGGCCAGAAGGGCAACTTTTTGGATGTGCCGACCGACTGCCCGCAGCGCGACGAGCGGCTGGGCTGGACCGGCGACATTCAGGTGTTCTCGCGCACAGCCGCGTTCAACATGGATGTGGCCGGCTTCATGTCCAAGTGGGCGCTGGATGTGGCCGATGCGCAGGGGCCGAAGGGCGAGGTGCCGGCGGTGGTGCCGAATGTGTTGCCGCTGGTGGATGGTGGGCCGGCCTGGGCCGATGCCGCGATCATCTGCCCGTGGACGATGTATCAGGCCTACGGCGACAAGCGCATCCTGGAGAAGAGCTATGCCACGATGGTGAAGTTTGTCGATTACCTGCTCGAGACCAGCGAGGGTTATATTCGTGTTCCGCCTGGCTATAAGGGCTTTCCGGGATTTGGTGACTGGCTGTCGATCAATGCCAACACGCCCAAAGAACTCATCGGCACCGCCTTCCTGGCCTACGACGCCAACCTGATGGCCCAGATTGCCAGCGCGTTGGGCAAGGTGAAAGATGCGGCCAAATATCGCAATCTGTTCGGCGAGGTGAAGAAGGCTTTTGCCGCACGTTATCTGGCCGGCCACCCCGGAACGGTGGCGGGAGAGGCCAAGCCGATTGAGAATCCCGACAACGGCCCTCGCGGTAATCTGCCCGTGGTCGATTACCCAGTCCTGCCGTCCGAGGTCTTCAACACCGATGCCTTCGCGCCCTCGCAAACGGCCTATGTGCTGGCGTTGTATTTCGATTTGCTGCCCGAGAAGTTGCGCGCCAAGGCGGCGGCCGAGTTGGTCACCGACATCGAGCGCCGCGACATGCACCTGTCCACTGGCTTCGTGGGCGCGTCGTATCTGCCGTATGCGCTGAGCAATCACGGTCAGCGCGACACCGCCTACGCGCTGATGAACCAGAAAACGTGGCCGTCGTGGCTGTATGCCGTGACCAAGGGTGCGACCACAATCTGGGAGCGCTGGGACGGCTTCACCGAGGAGAATGGCTTCCAGGACCCCGGCATGAACTCGTTCAACCACTATGCGTATGGCGCGATTGGGTCGTGGCTCTACAACACCACGGCCGGCATCGAGCCGAGCATCCCCGGCTACAAGCACATTCGCTTTCAGCCGCAGCCGGGCGGTGGCCTGACCCATGCCGAGGCGATGCACGATTCGCTGTATGGCCGGGTGTCCTCCAAGTGGCAGCTGCAGGATGGGCGCTTTACCCTCACGGTGACGGTGCCGCCGAATACGGCCGGTACCGTGATCATCCCCGTATATCTTGGCAAACAGGTGACGGCGCAGGGTGCGGCGCAAGGTGTGGCGTTGGAATCGGCCGCTGGCGTGTCTGAGGTGAAGCACGATGCAAATGCGACCGTGATTGAGATTGGAGCCGGCACGTTTACGTTTGAGGTGCAGGCATAGCTTTCAGGTAAACCGCGTGGGCCGGTTGTCGAAGTGAGCGATGAAGTCGTCATTCCCGCGAACGCAGGAATCTAGGCCTTGATCCACCATCGCGTCGGGGTTACGTCTGGATTCCCGCGTTCGCGGGAATGACGTTGCTAGGGAATGACTTTCCTTTACAAACTACTGGCGACAACATGCTTACAAGACTTTTGAAACCGATATTGACAAAGCTTGGAGTGGGTCTGTTGCTCGGCATCGGTCTGGTGGCCTGCGCGCCAGCCGCTCGTCAAACTGCACTTCAAGCTGCGACGCCGACTCAAAGCGTGGCCGATCTCCAGTCCAGGATTCTGATTTTGAAAGGAGCCATCGGCGCGCACGATCCGGTCATCATCAAGGCCGATGGGCAGTATTACCGCTACATCACGGGGCCGGGCATTCCCATCGGCTGTTCGCCGGACCTGATCACCTGGCGCGATTGTGGCCGTGTGTTCAGCCAGTTGCCGGTTGAGGCGTATAAGTCGGTGCCCGAGGTCGCCGAGCTGTGGGCGCCGGATATTTCGTTCCGCAACGGCAAGTATTATTTGTACTACTCGGCCTCATCATTCGGCAGCAACAAATCGGCCATCGCGCTGGCCACCAACAGCACGCTCGACCCGCTTAGCAAAGGCTACAAATGGGTGGATGAGGGTGTGGTGATTGCGTCGCGGCCGGGCAATAACTACAACACGATTGATCCCAATCTGGTGCAAGCGGCTGATGGCACACTGTGGCTGGCGTTTGGCAGCTTCTGGAGCGGGATCAAGCTAATCCAGCTCGACTCCAAGACTGGCAAAACCTTGGCCGATGCGCCGTTGCAAGCGCTGGCGCAACGCAGTCCACCCGGCGCAGTTGAGGCCGCCTTCATCACCCAGCGCGGCGGGTATTACTACCTGTTTGTTTCGTTTGATCAATGTTGCAAAGGTGTGAACAGCACCTACAACATTCGGGTGGGCCGCGCAAAAGCCATCACCGGCCCTTACGTGGATCAAGCTGGCAAAGCCATGCTTGATGGCGGCGGCACACTTGTGTTGGAAGGCAAGACCCATTGGCGCGGGCCGGGTCACAATGCCGTTCTTGTTGAAGACGATGTCTATTGGCTGGTCTATCACGCCTACGACGTCAAATCCAACGGCACGCCGCTGCTGCACATCGAGCAACTGGTGTGGACGGAGGATGGCTGGCCGCAGGCGCCGAGTGAACTGCTTGGTGGCTAGCGGCTGGCTGCCGGCTGCTAGCCGCCAATCGCCAACGGCCCTAGACTACGTTCCCATGAACTCTATGATCGTCGCCCCTCAACCCGTCGCCGTGGATGCCGGCGCGGATATTCTTCGCAACGGCGGCAACGCCATCGACGCGGCTGTGGCATGTGCGTTGGTGCAAGGCTTGCTCGACCCGCACTCGTGCGGCATCGGCGGCTATGCGCTGCTGACGATGCATCTGGCGGGCGAGACAGCGGCACAGGGCTATGACGCGCCGGCGCTGGCCGGCAGCAAGACCCGCCCCGACATGTGGGTCGATGACATCCTGGGCGCAAACCCGGATGGTTGGGGCTACTTTCTCAAGGGCAAGGTCAATGACGCTGGCTACACCTCCATCTGCACACCCGGCACGGTGAAAATGCTGAGCCTGATGTTGGAGCGTTGGGGCACGTTGTCGTGGGCCGAGGTGTGCGCGCCGGCCATTCGCGTGGCTGAAGACGGCTTCATGATCTACGACAAGCTGGCCCGCGGCTGGCGCGAGAAGGTGCGCTATGCCGAGTCGTGTTCCAACCTAGAATACATTCAGCGCAACGCCGAGGCCAGCCGGATTTATTTGCAATCGGATGGATCGCCGCTGGACATGGGCCAGTGGTTTCGCAACCCCGACTACGGCGCGAGCCTGCGGCAGTTGGCCGACAAGGGCCCCGAGGATTTTTACACCGGTGAGATGGCCGTGCGGATGAGCACGGATATTGTGGCGAATGGCGGCTTTGTCACGGCAGAGGATTTTGCGAGCTATGCCGTGCGCGACACGCCGCCGGTAGTGAATACCTATCGCGGCCACACCATCGCCAGCGCTACTGCGCCGCACGGTGGGCCGACTTTGCTGGCCATTCTCAACATCGTTGAAGGCTGGGATCTGGCTGCGCTGGGACACAACTCACCGGACTATATCTACCGGCTGGGCATGGCCATGAAGGCGGCGTTTGCGGATCGCAATCGCTATCTGGCTGATCCCAAGTTTGTGGAGGTGCCGGTGGAGTGGATGATCTCCAAGGCGCGCGCGGCCGAGTGGCGCGCCCACATCGAGGCCGGCAAACCCATCGAGGCGATGGCGGTGACGACAGGCGCGCCGACTACGACCCAGGTGACAGTGGTGGACGGACAGGGCAATTGCGTCTCGCTCACGCACTCATTAGGCGCATCATCGGGCGTCATCACGCCGGGGATGGGCTTCATGTACAACAACTCGATGATCAACTTCGACCCGGTGCCTGGCAACGCCAACTCGATTGCGCCGGGCAAGGGCCGCACCACCGGCATGGCCCCGACGATTGTGTATCACGACGGCAAGCCGGTGATGGTGCTGGGTGCGCCGGGGGCCACGCGCATCATTACCTCGTGCGTGCAGGTGATCTTGAACGCGATTGACTTTGGCATGAATGTGGCCGAGGCCGTGCACGCGCCGCGCATCGACTGCCAACTCAACACAATCCGCTGCCAGACCCGCATCCCAGCCAGCGTGCTGAATGCGGTGCGCAAGCGCTATCCGGCCGAGCACATTCCCTACGCTCACGGCGGCATGGGTCTGGTGCACGCCATCACATTGGATGCGACGACCGGTGCGCGGGCAGGTGCGGCAGACACTGGGGCCGATGGCATGGCGCTGCTGGTATAAGCGCCTCATACCAGGAAGGTTTTCGTGCAAAACACGTCATTCCTGCGAAGGCGCGGGAATGCCGTGGTAGTTGTCAGCGTCCGCCTTGATCCGCAGTCGAGCCGCTGCTCTCATCCGACTCTGGCTCTTCAAACTTGTTGTCACCAGAGTTGCTTTTCTTGCCCTTGGCTTTGCCGCTGGTGGATTGCGCTTGTGACTTTTGAATATTGTTGCTCGCGTCTTCCGGGGTGCCGGCGTCACTGGCATCTGTCTTCTCGGCGATGTCGCTGTTATTGTCCTTGTCGTTTGCTTGTTCCATAAACATGTTGTCCTCTGCAAGTGAGTGTAAAAACTCAGACGTGTTGGGCAATCAGTCGATGGGCCGCGACGGTGTCAGACTAGCGCTCGCTGTATCGCGTTATATGGCCGGCACCACGGCATCCAGCTCCGGCAGCAGCACCACGCTTTCCTGCTCATTGGGGTCGGTGCGGGCGATGATGGCGGTGCAGGACTCGGTCTTGCTGTTGTTCATGGGCAGGTGCGGCACACCGGCGGGAATGTAGATGAAGTCGCCGGCCCTGGTGACCATGTGCTCGCGCAGCCCCTCGCCGTAGTACATCTCGGCCTCGCCGCTGATCACATAGATCGTGGTTTCGTGGCGCTCGTGCAGATGCGCCTTGGCCCGGCCGCCGGGTGGAATGGTGAGCAGGTGCATACACAGGGCTTTCGCGCCGGCACTCTCGCTGGAGATGCCGGCGAAGTAGTTGAAGCCTTGTTTGCCGGCATAGGTCTCGCCGGTGTGAATGAGTTTGCACGTGGGAGCGGTTGTGTTTTCCATGTAACCTCTGCTTGAATTCCAGCATCTTACGTCGAAGTCAAAATTTGATTTGCCTCTTGATTCTCACATCGTGTCCGCCTGTATAGCCGTCCCAACGCCGGCCCCAGCCGCGAGGTCATGCTGTCGCAGGATCACGAGGACCCCAACAAGCATGTGACGGAGATTCAGTTTCCAGTGGCGAAGGCGTGAGTGAAACATGTAGGGGCGGGTCTCAGACCCGCCCCATAGGCACGAAAATAAGAAATAATGCGTGCGAGAACCCAGCAAAACGCTCTAATTGAGTGCGGCCTCAGAGACCCCCGACCCCTAAAGGGGAGTCGCTGATGAAGTGTTCGACTCCCCTTTAGAGAGCGTTTCTTAAATCGAAAAAGTAGCCATGTCATCCTGAGGCCTTGCGAAGGATCTCTCCC
>JBBQST010000258.1:0-6921 GCA_038213625.1 Thermoflexales bacterium | reverse complement strand
GTTTCATTCTGTAAATTCTGTCTAAAAATCGGCGGCTGAGTAGTTACCTTTTGCCTTCAAAGTATCTTCCCCCAGGATATTTATCTATACTGTTCAGCACTATGAACGCCTCCGACCTCGCAGTCCGTTTTCAAACCCAGTTCGGCTATGCGCCCACATTTGTTGCGCGCGCGCCCGGCCGGGTGAACCTCATCGGCGAACACACCGACTACAACGACGGCTTCGTGCTGCCCATGGCCATCGATCGCCATGTAATTTTGGTCGGTGCCGCGCGGCCCGATCAACAGGTCCGTGTCGAATCGGCCAACTTCAATCAGGTGGTCGAATTTTCGCTGGATACAGTGACGCATTCAGATACACATCCATGGAACAACTACCTGCGCGGCATTGCCGATGTGCTGCAAAAAGCGGGACATGGCCTCAAGGGCTTCGATGCCGTGATCTATGGCGATGTCCCTATCGCCAGCGGCTTGTCCTCTTCAGCCGCCACTGAGATGGCCTCGATCAAAGCGTTCGAAGCGGCCACAGGGTCACAAACGCCTTTAGATTTAAACGGCGTCAAAGAAGCCCAACTGGCGCAACGAGCCGAGATCGATTTTGTCGGCGTCAACTGCGGCATCATGGATCAGTTCATCAGCTCGCTCGGCCAGCAGGGTCAGGCGCTGTTCATCGATTGCCGCTCGCTGGAATATGAGCTGGTGCCAATGCCCGCCGGCATCACCGTGATGGTCGTGGACACCCAGGCGCCGCGCACGCTGGCCGGCAGCGCCTACAACGAGCGCGTGCGCGAGTGCGCCGAGGCCTGCCGCATTCTCGGCGTCAAGAGCCTGCGCGATGTCACAGTCAGTCAGTTTGAATCGCAGCGTGGCCAACTGCCTGAGCTGATCGCCAAACGCGCCGCCCACGTGGTCTATGAAAACCAGCGTGTGCTGGATGCCGTGGCTGCCCTGCGCAGCAGCGACGCAACGGCGTTGGGACAATTGATGGTTCAAAGCCACTACAGCTTGCGCGACCTGTACGAGGTGAGCAGCAAGGAGCTGGATGCCGTGGTGGACATTGCCCAGACCATGCCTGGCGTGTTCGGCGCACGCATGACCGGGGCCGGCTTTGGCGGTTGCGCCATCGCGCTGGTGAAGGATGAAAACGCCGCCGCGCTAAAAGCCGCGGTCGAGCGCGAATATCCGATTCGCACCAGCCGCACCCCCAAGGTGTATGCGTGCGTGCCGAGTGACGGTGCCAGTTGGGAACAGCTATAAAGCAAGGGCTTCATGATAAATTCCAAACAAACCCTCCTCCAAACGCTGCGCGATGACGGTCAGACGGTGCACGAGTTGCGCGATGCCAACGGCGGCTCGCTGTTGGTGATGCAGCGCGGGGGCCGCATTCTCGGCCTGTATACCCACGACGAGCGCGATAGCCTGCTGTGGGTGAACCCCAACCTGTATCAGCCTGAAAAGGCACATGCCACATTGAATGATCCGTGGTGGCCCAACACCGGCGGCGACCGGATCTGGCTGGGTCCGGAGGTGGATTTGAATATGACGCCGGAGGGCCAATATGCCGCGCCGCGTCCGCTCGACCCCGGCCAATATTCTTCCTCGGCCTCTGACCAGCAGATTCGGCTCGATCTCTCCGCCACCGTCGCGCTCTACCGTAGCGGCGCGCAGTGCGATGTCCAACTCGAGCGACATATTGGCTTTGTGCCCAATCCCTTGCGCTACGAGAAGGGTCTGGCCGATGCGCTGACGCACGTGCGCTATGTCGGCTACGAGCAGACCACGACCCTGACGCTGGCCCAATCCAGCGACGACGCCGCCCAAGTGGGTTTGTGGGATATCGTGCAACTGCCCACGCCGGGGCGCATGATTGTGCCAACCCTGGGCCATCCCAATGCCAATGCGCCGTGGATGCCGCTGATCGGCGATGCCGCTCCATCGGTGACGGCAAGCTCGCACGGCATCGAGATTGAAATGGGTGCGAAATCATCCTTTAAGCTGGGTGTGCGCACCGTGAACAGCATTGGGCGCGCCGGCTATGTGCGGCCGCGCGAGGATGGCCAGCACATGCTAGTGGTGCGCAACTTTGCAATAAACCCAAGCGGCGACTACGTGGATGTGCCGCCCGATCCCGCCGCCAGCGCCGACTTTGGCTACGCCTTTCAGTGCTACAACGACAACGGCAACCTGGGTCAATTTGGCGAGCTGGAGTATCACGCGCCAGCAGTGAGCGTGCGCAATCCGCGCCACACCGACATCAGCCAGTTGTGGGCGTTTGAGGGCGAAGCCGGCGCAATCCAGCACATCTCCGACGCGTTGTTGGGCTAAGGCAAAATGTCTGACGTCTGCGACGCAGGCCGCAGCGCATTGCAGCCTGAGACGTCAGACATTTGACCCCATTTGGGGCTAAGATTCTGATATGAACTTGCTGGACCGCTTGAAGCTCCTGGTGCAAAGCACAGTAACCGGAGCCGTGGAGGATTTGATCGGGGGCGACTCTCGTCGCAGCACCTCAAGCCCCATCTCGACCGGCGACACCGACAGGCTGCTGCGGCAGGCCGATAAGCGCCTGGAGACCTTGCGCGATCGCCTGGCCAGCACAGTTGCGCGAGAGAAACGCGCCGAACACGCCTGGCGCGAGGCCGGCGCGAAAGCCATGGATCTCAACAGCGAAGTGGACGCGCTGTTGCGCAACAACCAGAGCGACGATGCCCGCGCCAGACTGCAACAGGCTCAACGCGCGGCCGAACAAACTGCCGAACTTGAACAGGAGTTGCAACGCTTCGCCAAAATGTCTGTGCAATTGCGTGAGGAAATTGCAGTGCTGGAAGATCAGCTCGGCCAGATTCGCCAGCGGGTGAAGCAAGCTGGCGAACACCAGAGCCCGGTCGAAGTGGTAGCGCCGGTGCCGCAGACTCAGCAAGCTCAACGCAAAGAAAACCCGCAGGTGGAACCGGCTGTGCAAGCCAGGCCAGAACACATCGCCTCGCCCGAGGACAAGCAGACTGCCGGGGCCGAAGTTGAAGAAGCTGTTGACGCCATGGATTCCTCGCGCATGGCCGATGTGCTGAAGAAGTTGCAGGAACAGCGCAATCAGCAAAACAACAAAAGCTAATCTGCTGCACACGCAGGCAGTGACAAAAAACGAGGAGCCCAGTGAAAACACAAACCCGCAGACATTTCCTGCGCACCATGAGCCGTGCCTTCCCGGCCCTGGGTCTGGCCCCATTTCTGACGCAAATTTCAGTGCGGGCGGTTGAAGCGCAAACGCAGCCAGCCGCCACGCACGAAGGCCAGTTGAATGTCGCGCTGGTGCCCAACAACTGGGCCAACTACGGCCAGGTGGTGCAGGCCTTCTCGGAGCGGCACGGCATCCAGGTGACCCAGATTGACGTGCAGGGCAACGCCGCCAATGCGCTCAACGCGATTCAGAAAGGGCCGGTGGTGCCCGACGTGATCGATGTCAACTTTCCCTTTGGCGAACAGGCCCGCCGCGCTGGCTTGTTGCAGGCCTATCGACCCATCGGCTGGAACAAGATTCCGGCGAATTTGAAGGACCGCGCCGGTCACTGGGCCGGCAGCCACTTTGGGGTGCTGGCATTTGAGGTGAACACCGAGGTGGTGCCGAATCCGCCCCAGGATTGGGCCGATTTGTTGAAGCCGGAATTTGCAGCATCGTTTGCGCTCGCGGGCGATCCACGCAGCGAGCCGCTGGCGATCAACTCGGTGTTTGCGGCAGCGCTGGCCAACGGCGGCTCGCTGCGCAATGCCGGGCCGGGGCTGGCGTTCTTCGAGCGGCTGAATGCGCTGGGACGATTGCAACCGGCCATTGCCAAACCCGAACTGGTCGCATCAGGCGCGACGCCGGTGACGTTTCGTTGGGATTACAACGCCTTGCACAACCGCGATCAGCACCGCAACAAGATCAAGGTGATTGTGCCCAGGCGCGGCGTGCTGGCACGGGTGTTTGTGCAGGGCATCACTGCCAAAGCCGCCCATCCGGTTGCCGCCAAATTGTGGATGGATTACCTGTTCTCGGACGAGGGCCAGCAATTGCTCATGCAGGGCTACGCCCGCTCGGTCTGGTTTGGCGACCTGACCCGGCGCAAGGTGTTGCCGGTTGAATTATTGGAGCGCCTCTTGCCGCCGGCGTCCTATGCCAGAGTGGCCTACCCAACGGCGACCCAATCCAGTGCCGCCCAAAAAGTCATCACCGAGGGTTGGGACCGCGTCGTGGGTGTGAATGTGGGCGCATAGCCGGTGAGCGGTCGGAGCGCTTGCGATTGATTTTGTTGGGCGCAAGTCTACAAGCGCTCCGACCGCTTGGCGTGTTGTGCCTGCAACACCAGCGGCGTATTCGTGGTGATGAGATCGACGCCGGCCTCGATCAGTGTGGGCAATGTTTTGATCGCTTCGGCATTCGACGCATCCATCGTCCAGGCGTCCAGCAGAATGCCGTGCTGGTGCAGTGCGGCGGCCCAGTTGAAGCCATCGCGCAACGACTGGGCCAGCAATTGATGCCGCACATAGAACGTGCGCACGCTAGGGACGAGGCCGGCCAGCACATCGCACCGATCGTGCAGGTAGCGTGTCACCGGCCACGTGTCGAATGCCGCATGAGGCTGGTCATCCCAATAGCCATGGACACCGCGCACATGCGGTGGCTCGTGCAGATCACGCTCGATTTCGCGAGTCCAATCCAGATGCAGCTGAATGTCGAAGCCCAGTGGCAATGTCGGCGACAGTCGCCTCAGCCGACGCAATTGCCAGTCTGCGGTGGAGCTGACGATGACGCGAGTTCCCAACAGTTCAACCTGCTTCACCAAACGCACCAGCAGCTCATCATCGGCCGGCACCTGATCCTTTAAGTCGAGTTGCAATTGCGTGGTGGCCGGCGAGGCGTGCAACAGATCGACCACTTCACTGAGCAACGGCACGCGATACGGCGTGGCATGGCCGTCATGCCGAATGTGCAACTGGCGTGCCGCGCTGGTGGTGCAGGTGTTTACAGGGCCGAGGCCGGTGGTCTCCTCATCCAGCAACGCGTTGTGCACCAGCAGGTAATCGCCATCGGCCAGCGCCTTGATGTCAATCTCGATGAATCTGGCATTGGCATCCAGGCATGCGCGAATGGCTTCCAGCGAGTTGGGCGGATACGGCGAGCCGTCCAGCGCGGCTTTGTGATGCACAAAAACAGGCATGCTGCTTTTACGCGCTGGTTTGCCACGCTTCATCCACGGGCTTGCCTTCCCACTGCGGATGCAACGGCAGGTTCATGAGTTTGGCCAGCGTCGGGGCCGTGTCGAGCAAACTCACTGGCCCTTGAATCTCGTAACCGGCCTTGATGGTGGGGCCGGCCACCAACCACGGGATGGTCATGTCTTCTGGCATGTCGGTGCCGTGGTCGCGGTCGTGGCCGCCGTGATCGGCCTGCAACACGATGTGGGCATCGGCGGGCAGCGCGGCCAGCACCTGTCCCAGACAGCCATCCACATGCTCGATTTGCCGCAGGTAGCCATCGCTCATCCAGCCATAGGCGTGGCCGCTGGTGTCGACCGTGCCCAAATAGATAAACCCAAAATCAGGCTTGAGCTTGGGTACCAGACAGACCACTTCTTCGGCCATCATATCGTCGCCATCGGCTTGATACGACGTGTTCATGTAGGCCGTGACATACAACGCTTCCGGCCGGCTGAGATCGCGCAACGGCTCCCAGTTGTAGATGGCCGCGCACTTCAGGCCGTGCTGATGCGCGACATCGATCAGACCCGGCAACGGCCGCGCCATGGGGTGCCACTGGTTGGTGGTGATGCCGTGGCGCGACGGCGGCACACTGTGAAAAATGCTGGTGTGGCACGGCAGCGTAATCGACGGCATCACACTGGTGGCCTTGAGCGTGTGGGCCGAGCGCGCGATCAACCCCTTGAGATGGAGGCAATCGGTGATGGCAATGGCATCGGGGCGCAGGCCATCGATCATGATGAAGAATGCCGGGTGGCGCGTGTTTGAAGTCATGGGGCCGATAGTGTAGCGGGGAATTGCAGCACCTCAAAAACTCAGGACGCCCACAAACCCTGCAAATCAGATGGAACAAGCAGTGCCAGCCGTCATTCTGAGCCTGCGTTAGCATCAGCGGAGCGGTGGCACAGTAGTGAGCTTAAAAGAAAAGCAAGCCCAAACCAAGATCTGTTTTATCTCCAGATTAAGCAACCGCGCGGGAAATGGGGGATGATTCGGTTGCCGATTCAGTCGCCTGATGGTTAAATGCCGGTTAACTTCTTGTTAAGCACTAACCGTGTGGGCGTCGGACTGGCGCTGTTTGTTCGCTTACGTTTTAAGAACGGCTACTCAAGCGACTCTGTTTTAGAAGACGATCTGATCCAAAAGGAGCTCTCCCAAATGAAAAATATTTCCCGAAGAACCCTGTTGCGTGCCCTGCCTCTGGCCGGCGTTGCCCTGGCCGCCTGCGCTGCACCGCCTCCCGCCGCAGCGCCTGCTGCTCCCGCTGCCACCACAGCACCGGCCGCGGCTGCACCTGCCTCCACCGAAGCCTCTGCCGCAGCGGCACCGGCCGGCAGCATGGACATGGATGCGCTGATTGCGGCTGCCAAAGCCGAGGGTGAGCTGAACACGATTGCATTGCCGCACGACTGGGCCAACTACGGCGAGGTCATCGAGACCTTCAAAGCCAAGTACGGCATCAAGATTAACGAGATTAACCCCGACGCTGGCTCCGCCGACGAGCTCGAAGCCATCAAAGCCAACAAAGATAACAAAGGCCCGCAGGCACCCGATGTCATCGACGTTGGCTTTGCGTTTGGCCCGCAAGCCAAGGCCGATGGGCTGATTCAGGCTTACAAAGTCAGCACCTGGGACACCATTCCGGACAACCTCAAGGATGCCGAGGGCTTTTGGTATGGCGACT
>JBBQST010000257.1:0-6928 GCA_038213625.1 Thermoflexales bacterium | reverse complement strand
AATCCTGGCGTTTTGGTGGATTTTCGCATTCGTGATCCTTATTTTCGTGCCTATGGGGCGGGTCTCAGACTCGCCCCTACGGAAATCCAGCACAAAACAAGGCTGGAAATGAAGATTGCCACTTTTTGAGAATGCACCCGGACTTACTAGACCACGGCATCACGCAACTCGCACGATACAATCGGCGCGATGAATGCGCTCCGCAGTGTGCTCCTGCGAATCTTCACCCGCGAGAATCTCATCGCGCTGGCCGCCTGCCTCATGCTCGTGGCGCTGGTCGTGCTCACGGCCGATAGCTCGCCGCAATGGATTTACCAGGGCTTCTAACCCATTCATGAACCTCGCCCACATCTTTGTCTTCACCATCATCGGCGTCATGGCCGCTGTGTTCGCCCGTTGGCGGCCTTCACTCTGGTCAATCGTTCGGCCGTGGGTCATGCTCGTCGTCAGCGTGGTCGCGCTGTTCTGGCTGCAACCCGGCACACCCATTCGCAACCTGGCCTTCTGGCTGCCCATCGCCTCGCTGGTGTTCACCGCCGGCACCTGGGCCATCACCCAAAAAATTGCGCGTGCCGAGTTGCGCCCAACGATGATCACCGGCCTCGTGATTGTTGCCGTGGTCATGCTGATGGCCCTGTTGCGCGAGGTTGAGTTGCCTTTCACTTTCCTGGCGGCACGCCCACCCAGTGAATTACTCGTCGTGATCGGGCTTGTGGCCGGCATCGGCATCGTGCTGCTGATGGGGCGCGCATTCAACCTCAAGCCGCGTGCGCTCACGGTCGGCATCGTCGTGCTGATTGGTCTTCTCATCGCGCTCAAACTCGAACCCATCACAGCCCTGCTCAGCACTGGCCTGCGCGCCCTAAATGCCCAGAACACCGCCGAGGCCAGTGCCCGCGACCTCAGCTGGCTCGGCTTCAGCTACATTGCCTTTCGACTCATTCACGCCCTGCGCGAGCGGCAAAATGGCAAGCTGCCGGCCATGTCCTTGCGCGAGTTTATGATCTATGTGGTGTTCTTCCCCGCGCTCACCGCCGGCCCCATCGACCGCAGCGAGCGCTTCATCAAAGACCTGCGCGCGCCCTATTCAGCCGAGGCCGCCGACATCGCTTCGGCAGATGCACTGCGGCGCACGCTCATCGGCATCTTCAAAAAATTTGCATTGGCCGACACGCTGGCGCTGATCGCGCTCAACGAGATCAACGCCGGCCAGTTGCGCCCCGGCCTATGGGCCTGGGTCGTGGTCTACGCCTACGCCCTGCGCATCTACTTCGATTTCAGCGGCTACACCGATATCGCGATTGGCCTTGGCCGCTGGTTTGGCATCAAGCTGCCGGAGAACTTCAATCGCCCGTATCTCAAACCCAATCTCACCCAATTCTGGAATAGTTGGCACATCACCCTCTCGCAGTGGTTTCGGGCCTATTGGTTCAACCCGCTCGCGCGCGGCCTGCGCAAGCCGTCGCTGCATCTGTCGCCGGTCAGCATGATCTTCATCGGCCAGGCCAGCACCATGCTGCTGATTGCGCTGTGGCACGGCATCACGCTCAACTTCATCGCCTGGGGCGTGTGGCACGCGCTCGGCCTGTTCGTGCACAACCGCTGGGCCGATTGGTCCAAGACGCGCGGCTGGGCCGAGACACTAGGCGCGTGGGGTCGGTTGCGGCAGATCGGCAGCGTCATCGCCACCTTTCACTTCGTCGCGTTCGGCTGGATCTGGTTTGCGCTGCCGTCGCTGGATCTATCTTTGCTGACGTTTAGGAGGTTGGTGGGCCAATGAAAACGATCATCCGAATTGGGCTCAAGGCACTGGCCTTGTTCGTGGTTTTCAATCTGGCCTTTGCGCTGACACGACCTGTGCCCAGCCTCGGCCGTCTCTCGCTTTACAACAGTGTGTTCCCCGGCCGGCAACGTCTGCCGTGGGGCGAGAACGCCGCGCTGGCCTATAACCTGACCCTCAACAATCTCAATGCCATGATCGCGTCGCACGAGATTGCGCGAGCGAAAGCGGCTGATGAATATCGCGTAGTGCTGATCGGCGACTCATCCACCTGGGGCTTCCTGCTGCGACCCGAGGATACGCTGGCCGCCAAACTCAACGCACGCAATCTAATGGCGGCCGATGGCCGGCGCATGCGTTTCTACAACATCGGCTACCCCGATTTCTCGCTCACCAAAGATGCATTGCTGCTATCTCGTGCCATGCGCTATCAGCCGGATTTGGTGGTGTGGCTGGTGACGCTGCGCTCGTTTCCCATCGCCGCGCAATCGCACGCGCTTACGCAAGCTAATTCACAAGAGGCGCAAGCCATTGCTCCCACGCGCCCAATGACATCGGTTACAGCAACCGACAGCAATCTGGAGTCGGCCCGTCGCGATCTGGCCGATCTCATCCGGCTTCAACTCTACGGTGTGATGTGGGCGGCTACCGGCGTCGATCAATATCTCCCCGCCACCTATGAGCCGTTGCAGCGCGACTTCGACAACGACGACAGCTTTTTCAACTTGAAACAACCCTTGAGTGAAGATGATCTGGCGTTGGATGTGTTGGCCGCCGGCAAGCGCATCGCCGGCACTGTGCCGCTGCTCGTGGTCAATGAGCCCATATTTGTGAGCGCCGGCCGCAACAGCGACATCCGCTACAACTTCTTCTACCCGCGCTGGGCCTATGACCAGTATCGCGAGCTGATGCTCAGGCAGGCGGCTACCCAAGGCTGGCGTTACGTGGATTTGTGGAATGCCGTGCCACCGAGTGATTTCACCAATAGCGCCGTGCACCTGTCGCCAACCGGCTCACAAGTGCTGGCCGATCAGTTGGCCGTGGAGTTGGGGCGCTGAAAAGGCGTCGCTTACCCAACATCGGCTTGTTAGGTTGTGTTGTTTCGGAGACCCCCGACCCCTAAAGGGGAGTCGCTGATGATGTCAGCGACTCCCCTTTAGGGGTCGGGGGTTCTGTGACTGAAGACCTGCGCAGCTCAGTGCTGGAAAGAGAATTACAACTTCCCCAACTGCGCAATCGTGGCACGAAAGTCCTTGGGGTAGGGTGCCTCGAACGTCATGCGCTCCTGCGTCACGGGGTGCGTAATCTCCAGCTTCAACGCATGCAGCGCCATGCGCTCGATCAACGGCCGCTCCTCGTGCGCGCCGACGCGATAGCTGCGTTTGAACTCGGACAAATTAATCGGCAACCCATTGCCATACAACGCATCGCACGCCAGCGGAATGCCTGAAAATTGGGCGTGCACGCGGATTTGGTGCGTGCGGCCGGTCAGCGGCTGGGCTGAAATTAAGGTGAACTTGGCCAGTCGTTGCAGCACATTGAACTGGGTCGAGGCCGGCTTGCCGCCGTCGCGATCGGCAATGGTGCGGTGTTGCCGGTCGGCGTTCACCCGCAGTGGCACGCTCACCAGCCGCTCGGTCCAATCGGGCTTGCCGGTCGCAATCGCGTGATACAGCTTGGATACTTTGCGCTGCTCAAACTGATCGTTCAAGATGCGATGGGCATCCTCATTGCGGGCCAGCACAATCACGCCGCTGGTCTCACGGTCGAGCCGGTGCACCGTCCACACCCGGCCAAACTCAGGCTCCAGATTTTCGTTCAGCGGCGGCTCGTCGGGGCGATTGACATCGGCCACCGAGGCCATGCCAGCTGGTTTGTTGACTACCAGAATCGCTTCGTCTTCGTAAATAATTTCTATGCCACGCACACACTCAGATTACCACGACATTCATAGAAGTCAGACATCTTCCAGATGTCTGACTTCTACCGCGCCCAACCGTTCCACCAACTGGGCCATGAAGCGCAAATTGTGGATTGTGGCCAGCCGCATAAACGCGGCATCTTTAATGTGATACAGGTGATGCAAATAGCCACGGCTATACCGTCGGCAGGTCAGGCAATCGCAGTGTTCCGACACCGGCACATCCGCCTTCACAAATTTGTCGTCGGCAATGTAGACATATGAGAACCACTTGTCGCGCAGATTCAAATTCTCCGGTGCATCCTTCAACACATACAGCCGGCCGTTGCGCGCATCGCGGGTCGGCATGGCGCAGTCGAAAATCTCATAGCCCATCTCCACACAGCGCACCACGTTTTGCGGGTGGCCGATGCCGAGCGCGTGCATGGGAAATTCGCGTGGAATCAACTCACGAGTGTAGCCGACAATGTCTTCGAGCAACTGGCCGTCGGCGTTCAACGGCCAGCCGCCGTAGCCAAAGCCATCAAAGCCCAGTTCCAAAAGCGCCTCGGCGCACTCCTTGCGCAGTTCCTTCGAGCCGCCACCCTGCACCACGCCGAACAGCAGCGGCCGGCGACCCTCATGATGACCTTTGCGCTGGTCGCCGCGCTCATTCACGATCCGCTCAAATTCAATCTTGCAGCGTTTGGCCCAGGCAATCGTGCGGCGCACGCTCTCGCGCTGAATGTCCAGGTTGTCCTCGGCGCTGGTGCAGTCGTCCAGGCAAATGGCCACATCGGTGCCGTAGCCCATTTGCAACTGGATGCTTTTCTCCGGCGTCAGCACAATCTTGTCCTTGCCGTTCTCCGGCCGAAAGACAATCGCCTTGTCCGTAATCGTGCCGTTTTTGGGGTTCTCGCGAATGAGTGAATAGGCTTGAAAGCCGCCCGAATCGGTGATGATGGGATGCGGCCAGCCGCACATTTTGTGTAAGCCGCCCAACGCTTTCACCGTGCTGCTGCCCGGCTTCTGCATCAGGTGAAACCCGTTCATCACCACGGCCTTCACCCCACAGGCCTCCAGGTCGGCGCTGTCCACCGTGCGCACCACGCCGCGGGTCGCATCGGGCAGGAAGATGGGGAAGGTGAGCGGGCCGTGGGGAGTCAGAAGACTATTTAACATCTTTCATTTGTCATCTGTTCATCTTTCATTTTTGATCTTTCATCTTTCACGAGCCGCAGTTAATCATCAGTACGCAACTGTTAGACCAAATGAAAGATGAAAGATCAAAGATGAAAGATCTCCTCCTACCCTGCGCCCTCGATCACGATCACATACTCACCTTTGAGGTCGCCGGCACCGAGTTCTTCGATCAAAACCGAGAGCGTGCCACGGCTGACTTTCTCGAAGAGTTTGGTCAGGTCATTGCCGAGGGCGGCCCGTCGGTCGCCCAACATCTCCAGTGCATCTTTCAGGGTTTCACGGATGCGAAAGGGGCTCTCGTAGTAGATCAAGGTGTAGGGCGAGGTTACATCGGCCGCAAAAAACTTCTGGCGCTTGCCACTCGTGCGGGGTGGAAAGCCGCGAAAAGTGAAGCTGTGGCTGGGCAGGCCGCTCAGCACCAGTGCCATCACAAACGCGGATGGCCCTGGGATCATCGTCAGCGGAATATCGTGCTCGATGGCGCTGCGCACCAGGGTGAAACCGGGATCGGCAATGCCAGGCGTGCCGGCGTCGCTGCACACCGCCACATGCTTGCCCTCCATCAGCCACTGCAAAATCTTGCCGCCGGCGCGGTCCTCGTTGTGCTCATAGAACGGCATGAGCCGCTTGCCCTCGATGCCGAAGTGCTGCAACAGTAGACCCGTGCGGCGGGTGTCCTCGGCCGCAATCAGGTCTGCGCTGCGCAAGGTGTCGATGGCGCGCTGGCTCATGTCGCCCAGGTTGCCAATCGGTGTGGTGACGAGCGATAGCATGAAGAATGCGTGGCTGGTGGTTGGTGGTTGGTGGTTGGTAGCCGGTGGCTGGTAGCTGGTAGCTGGTTCTCGGCCCTACACTTGAGCGATTGACCCCAACAACCAGCCACCAGCTACCAGCCACTGTCCCTAGGGGCTGGCGGTAGGTGTGGCCGCTGGCTGGGCCGGAGCGACAACCGTTGGCGCTGCCGTTGGCACAACTGTCGGCGCGGCACTGTTAGTGGCCGTGGGCGCGGCGGATGGGCCAATCAGACCCTGGCTATTGAGCAACAAGGGCTGATTGCTCGGAAGCAAAATCGTCTGAATGGTCGGTGCGAGCTTCTCGATGTAGCGATAGGTGAGCAGATCAGGGTTCTCGCTCAGCACAATCGAAATCTGCCGCAGCGCCTCGGCATCGGCCTTGGCCGCGATCACCTTGGATTCGCCGTCTGCTTTGGCCTGGGTAATCGTCGCATCGGCCACACCCTGCGCCTTCACTCGAATACGCTCGGCCTCCTGCTTCTCCTGTTCCACGACAAATTTCTGCCGCTCGGCCAGCTGCTGGGCGACCTGCTTCTGTTCCACACTGTCTGAGTATTCCTTGTTAAAGGTGATATTGCGCAGCAGGAACGACGTCAGCACCAGGCCGTTTTTAGCCAGAACCGCTCGCAAGTCATCGGTAATTTTCTGTTGCAAGACTTCGCGCTTGGTGCTGTAGACCTCTTCTACTTTAAACGCGGCCACCGCGTTATAAATGATGCCGCGCGCTTGTGGCCGCACCAGATTGTCTTCGAAGCGCTCCTCGCCGTTGGGGCCCATCCATTTCACATACAGGTTGGTCAACTCGTTTTCATCCAGCTGATATTGCGCCGTCGCATCAATAAAAACTTCCTGGCCGTCGGCTGTGCGCGCATTCACGGAGTCGTTGCCGGAGAGCTGCCCTTCGGCGGAGGTGCCCGACATGGTGTAGGCGCGCTCGCCGATGGAGAAGGTGCGTACCCACTCAAAAAACGGCGTCACAAAATGCACGCCCGGCCCCAGCGGTTGAGGACGAAACCCACCCGTCAGACTCAGCACAATGCCGCGTTCCTGCGGCTGCACAAAGGTCAGGCCGCTGCCCAGTGCATTCAACACCAGGCCACCGGCCGCCAGCGCCGTTATCAACACAACCGAAAATCGAATGCCTCGACCCTGGGATCGTTGCGAGGCCACGTATACAACATAGACCGCCAGTCCCACGAGTAGTAAAAAACCAATGACCGAGAGAATGCCAAAATTTGCCATGATGCTCCG
>JBBQST010000256.1:0-6930 GCA_038213625.1 Thermoflexales bacterium | reverse complement strand
CGATTTGACAACCCTTGTCAAGCATTTTCGGCTCCAAGGTTTACGAAATTTTGGGTGCGGTTTGAAGCTGAAGACTGCGCTTTAATTTGGGCAGGAATAGAGTGCCAGGACCGCTAGACGTTGGTCAAACTCAGGTCAGGCCTGGTTGTGCGTCGGCGGCCCTATCCGCAGCGCATCGGGGTTATGCGCCAGCATCTCGCGAGCCTTTTGCTTGGTGGGCATGTGGTCGCCCTCATGCTCGGCCAGCGCCAGCAGCAGCACCGGGGCCAGGCTGTTGACGCCGATGAACGCGGGTGACTGGGTCGCCACCATGGTACGGGCCACAACGCCGCCAAAGCCACAAAATAAATCCACGGCCGATTGGGCGGCCAGATCGCTGCTGCCATCGCCGACCAGCATGGCAGCCTTGCCTTTGGCCAGAGGAGTTCGCGCGGCCGTAATCACCTCGGCCTTGCCGTGTTGTTTGGTGAGCGGGCCATCGTCATACATGAGATAGGATTCGTCGGGGTTGCCTTCGGCACAGGCCTGGTAATCCCACCAGCGGCCGCTCAGTTGGTTATACGACAGGCCCACGGCATGCACATATTTGCGAGGGATGCCCAGCCATTCTGCAAACCCGATCACCGCATCCGCCAACCCGCCGCTGACCACGAAACAGCACCGGCCCAGCTTGTGCAACGTGGCAATGGTCTCGCGGGCATCGGGCACCAGCGTGCGTTTGTAGGCCTGTTCGATGGCGTGCATGTCGGCGCGGGTGGGCCGCAGCAGCCGCAGCCGTTCGGCGTACACTTCCTGCAGCGGGATCAGGCCGTTCATGGCTGCATTGGTGAGCGCGACGATGCGCTCCTCGACACCCTTAAGCCGCGCCAGTTCATCGATGCCCTCAATGGTCGAAAGTGTGCTGTCGCAATCGAAAAAGATTTCGTCGTAGCTCATAAGTCTAAGTTGTTAGTGATTAGTTTTTAGTCGTTAGTTTTTAGTCCTGTCCCCGACTAACGACTAATTACTAACAACTAATGACTGTCACAAAAACTAGCGTATCACAACGCCTGTAGTATTCAAGCATGGACGAAGCCGCTCTCATCGCGGACGCCCAACGTGGCGGACAACGAGGCCTGGACGCGTTCAACACCCTGGTGTTGGCACATCAGTCGCAGGTCTACAACGTTGCGTACCGCATTCTCGGCACCGAGGCGGCAGCAGCCGATGCGACCCAGGAGGCCTTTATCTCGGCCTTCAAAAGCATCGACAACTTTCGCGGCGGTTCGTTCAAAAGCTATATTTTGCGCATCGTCACCAACACCTGTTTCGATGTGTTGCGCTACAACAAACGCCGGCCCACCACCTCATTAGATGGGCTGGCGGGTAATGACGTGGCCGAGGATGACGCGACTTCGGGCGAGGAGTTTCTGCCATCACAGGACGAGAACCCCGCTGATGCCGCCGAGCGCGGCGATATTCGACGGCACATCGAACTGGCCCTGTTGCGCCTGCCGCCCGACCAACGTGCCACTTTCGTGCTGAGTGATGTGCAAGGGCTGAGCTATGACGAGATTGCCGAGGTGATGCAGACCAACCTCGGCACCGTCAAAAGCCGGCTCAGCCGCGCCCGCGCCCGCCTGCGCGACTATTTGTTGAGCCAGCAGGAACTGTTGCCGGAGGAATATCGTCTTTAGGGGAAGGGAAGTAGCGAGTAGACAATAGTCAGTAACCAGTAATCTGACTACTGACTACTTGTTACTCCCCTCCTCCGATCCAAACCATGAGTGAAGCGAACGATGAGTTGATTTCGGCCTATATGGATGGGCGATTGAATGTGAGTGAGCGCGCGGCGTTTGAAAGCCGTGAGCAGCATGAGGCCGGCTTGCGTCAGCAAATGCAGGTGACTCGCCTGGTGGCGCACACGGCCAGCCAGTTGCCGCCGCTGCCGCTGCCGCGCTCATTTGTGTTGCCGGCCGCGATGGCTGTGCCTGAAAAGCCGGCGCGACCGAGCTGGGATTTGCGCGCCTTGTTTCGGCTGGGTTCGGCATTTGCGGCTGCCCTATTTGTGTTGTTGGTGGGGCTGGATTTAAGACAACTGGCCAGCCCGGCCGCAGTGGTGCTGACGCCAAATGCACTGGCCACGTTTGTGCCCAATGCCTCATCGGCCCAAAGCGCAACCGAATTGCCCTTGTCGCTCTCGACTCGGGCGATCCAACCGCAAAACACTCTGCCTGCCCTCTCGGCAGATGCATTTACACCGCGTGCGGCCATTGCCAACACGATGGTGGCCAATGAGATTGCTGCCGCGCGGGCGGTCAGCGCCGAGGCCGAGACCGGCGCGCAATTATTAACCGCCACGCCAGCGCCGGCGCAAACGGTGGCGCCTGTTGCTGCAGCTCCGTTGACACCGGTTCCCACGCTATCGTCGGTGGTGACGATGCCGCAGGCCAACGCGACATGGCCGTTGACGCGTATGCTGGCCGGCATCTCGTTGATCATAGGGGCGGTGCTGGCCGTGTTGGGCTGGCGGCGGTAACGATCTGCATCTGTTAGATCAACCGTTGGCGAATGGCCGCCAGTTCCGCTTTGGTCAGGCCGTGCTTTAGTAGATAGGCTTCCGGGCCGCCGTAGTTTTCCTGCACATAGGTCTGAATCAGCATCATATTGTCGTAGCCGCTGTTCAGGTTATTGCGCACCCGTTCCTGAATCTCTGGATCGCTGAAACGGGCGACGAAAGTCTCGTTGAATTGGGCCAGGTGCATGTTGCTCTCGTGGTAGTCCTCGGCGATGCGCTCGGGTGAGACACCAGCCAGCGACAGCAAAAACATGGCGATGAGGCCGGTGCGGTCTTTGCCGGCAAAGCAGTGAAACAACACGCCACCCTCTGGCGCAGCGGCGATGGTGCGCAGGGCTTGGGCAATATCATCCCCGCCTAAATCCAGCAGATTCAGATTCCACGCCAGCATCCCCTTCGTGATCAGCGCCTGCTCCAACGCGGTGGTGTGCTGGGGATTGACCAGCGAAACATGGTTGTAGCGAATCTCCTGGGTGCCCGACAACGGGTTCGGCTCCTGCTCCAACTCCGTGTGCATGCGCAGATCGATGATGGTGCGGATGCCGTGGGCGAGCAAACTGGCTCGACCTTCGGGAGTCAGCCGAAACAAGCTGTCGGCGCGCACAAATGCACCCCAACGCACCTGCTGGCCATCCATGGTTTCGATGCCGCCTAAATCGCGGGCGTTGTAGCACGCATCAAAATCGAGTTTGCGCTTTCTAATAACGGATTCTGGGTCTGGGTTCACTGTATCCACGGCCCTATCCTAAAACACAATCAAATAAATTGGATTAACAACGGCCTTCAAAATATTGCAACCATTTGGACCTGCGGCACCGGCAAATGATGGCGCAGCCAGATCAACTTATTGCGCTCCAGCCGCAGATCGCGTTGAATTTCGCGCGGCGCTATCTTGAGAAAACGCACCGGTTGGGTGAGGTGGGTGAGCCGGAACACGCGCGAGCCGGACTCGCCGCTGGTTTCGTGCCCATCGGTGTTGGCCGTGTGCGCCTCAAGTTCTGGTGGGAGCGGGATAGAGCCGGCTGAATTCATTTTTCAAAGGAGCAGATCAGATTTTGGACAGAATGACAAAATGAACAAAATACAGCGCTTTTCAGTCTGTCTGATTTTGTAAATTCCAATACTACAACCGCAGATATGGTAATTTCGGCCAAAAACACCGGATATGCAACTGAGCAATCCGCGTATTTGCTGGGGTTTTTGAAGCCGTCGCAGACAACTGCGGTTGTAGTATTAGGCATCCTCACAAGATTAAAGGTAGGGCTGGCGGCTGTGCAAAATCGAGCGTCCTAAACGCTCCGGCACACCCTCTGTTTTGCCGCGTCATCACCCAACCCTTGATTAAATTCATGCGGTCTCTCATGCGGATTCCCGCAAACGCGATAAAATAGAACGTCTGTTCGACTACTCAAACTTCAATCTTGTTGTAAGGTCGACAGGCAAGCCAGTTAGATTGACTATGAAATTCTTCGCCAGCAAAACCCAGACTGCGGCCAAAGGAAAAAGCAGCAAAGGCAAGGCCAAAGCCAAGCCCGAGCCAGTGTCGGCCCGGCCTTTGCTCACGCTCGATCAGTGGCTGGATTTGGCTGGCATTGGCCTGATGTTGTTGGCCCTGATTTCGATTCTTGCGATCCTGACGCCGACCAAAGGCCTCCTGGGCAATCTGGTGGACTCCTACACCCAGTTGTTCGGCCTGGGTCAATACATCGCGCCGTTGCTGCTGGGGTTCATCGGCTTCTATCTCATCGTCCGCCACTTTGGCGACAAATTTCCGCACATGCGGGTGGGCGCGGTGGCCGGTGTGGTGCTGGCTTTTGTATGTCTGCTGGTCACCATGCACGCTGTTGGCACCATCACCAAAGACGGCGAGGCACTGTCGCTGGCCGGCGAGGGCGGTGGCGCCATCGGGTGGGGCATTTTGCACACGCTCGACCAGACTGTGGGCAACCTCGGCGCGGCCATCTTCATTCTGGTGGGTTGGTTTGTCGCCTTCATGCTGATGAGCAATATCAGTATGGCCGAGATGGTGTTGCGCATCGAGCAGCAAGTCAGCAACAAGAGTGGCCGCGGCCCCAGCGATGATGTGATCACCCCGCCGTGGGACCGCGAGCGCGATGACGACAACAAGAATGGCAACGGCAGCGGCTTCACCATCAACTGGAACCGAACCAAAAAGAAAGCCGATGAGCGTGCCCGCGATGAGCGTGCCCGCGATGAGCGGGGCCGCAACCTGGGATTGAACAGCTCAAACGATGAGTCCGACGCTGAAACAGACGTGGATTTGCCGCCCGCCCGTTTGGTCGGAACGGGTAGGGCTCAGGCTGCGCGCGAGGCCAAACTGAACGTGCCTGTTGCGCCAGACAAGCCGCTGAATCCCTTCGTTATCAATTCGCCTAATCAGCGCAAGGGTGTGCCGGCCGGCAAGGGTCCCATGCCGAACAAGTTGCCGCCGGCCCGCGTGATTGGCGATCAGGGCGAGGCGGCCAAAGTGCCCAACGGCCTCAACTCTCCCAACGCCGCGCCGCGCCCGCCCATGCCCGTCTCACCCGTCATCTCGTCGCGCTATGCCGTTGATAAAAATTGGGTGTTGCCCAAGGTCGAAGACTTGCTGGAGCCGGGTAAGGACGCCTCGATGGCCGAGGCCGACATTCGCAAGCGCGCCAAAACCATTGAGGACACCCTGGAGAGCTTCGGCGTGCCCGGCCGTATTACCGAGGTGAATCGCGGCCCCACAATCACCCAGTTCGGCGTGGAGCCTGGGTTTGTGGCGATGAAGAGCGGCAAGCAGGTCAAGGTCAAAGTCAGCCGCATCGCCGGTCTGGCCGACGATCTGGCGCTGGCGCTGGCCGCACCACGCATTCGTATCGAGGCACCGGTGCCTGGCCGTAATATCGTTGGCATCGAAGTGCCCAATGGCGAAACCTCGCTGGTCTCGTTGCGCGATGTGTTGGAGAGCGAGGAGTTCGACAAGCTGCTGCGCAAGAGCAAATTGCGCCTGGGGCTGGGGCAGGATGTGAGCGGCCATCCGGTGGTGGCCGACCTGACCACGATGCCGCATTTGCTGATTGCGGGCACGACCGGCTCGGGCAAGTCCGTGTGCGTGAACGCGATTATCAACGCGCTGCTGTGCTACAACACGCCGGCCGAACTGCGCTTCATCATGGTCGATCCCAAGCGGGTGGAACTCACCGGCTACAACGGCATTCCCCATCTCATCTCACCTGTCATTGTCGACGTTGAAAAGGTCACCAATGTGCTGCAATGGGTGACCCGCGAGATGGACACGCGCTATCGCACCTTCGCCAAATACGGCGCGCGCAACATCGTGGATTTCAATGCCAAGGTGGTTGAGAGCGAAGCGGGACAGCGCAAGAACAACGGCGCACCCGCCAACGAGGACATGCGCAAGCTGCCGTATATCGTCGTTATCATCGACGAGCTGGCCGACCTGATGATGCTGGCACCGGACGAGACCGAGAAGATGCTGGTGCGGCTGGCCCAGATGGCGCGTGCCACTGGCATCCACCTCATCATCGCCACCCAACGGCCATCGGTCGATGTCGTCACCGGCCTCATCAAAGCCAACTTCCCGGCCCGCATTGCGTTTACGGTGGCCACCAGCATCGACAGCCGCGTGATTTTGGACTCACCCGGCGCAGAGAAGCTATTGGGCCGCGGCGACATGCTGGTGCTCACCTCGGACCAACCCGCGCCGATGCGCTCGCAGGGCTGCTGGCTGAGCGAAAAGGAAATCGTGAAAGTGGTGCGGCACTGGCGTGCGCAGTTGGGCGACGTGGCCGAGCTGAACACAGACGGAGTCGAGGTCGATCCCATCACCGCCAGCATGTCCGCGCCCAGTGTGCCGATGCAGGGCTCGTTAAATGGCGAACTAAGGGCCGCACCGATTGGACCGCCGAGTGATCCCTTTGGCGCACCGGCCAACACCTGGGATGAAGCGCGCGCCTTGTCCAAAGCGACTGAAGATGAGGGCGGTGGCGACAAGAGCGCCGACAAGATGTTTAACGATGCCGTGGCCACGGTGCGCATGAACGGCAAAGCCAGCATCAGCCTGTTGCAGCGCCGCCTGCGCATCGGCTACACCCGCTCGGCCCGTCTCATCGAAGAGATGGAGAGCAAGGGCATCATTGGCCCGCAAGCCACCGGCAGCCAGTTCCGCGAAGTCTTGAACTCGCCGCTGGTCGCGCCGGACAACGACGATATTTAAGAAAAGATGGCTCTCCCGACTTTAGCGGGAAAGGGGAACCTAAAGGGCGAAATGATCTCGACACGGTTCCCTTCGGCTTTGACGCCGAAAAACCCCACCCCCAGCCCCTCCCCGCAGCGGGGAGGGGAGCACATCCCCCTCCCTTTCA
>JBBQST010000255.1:0-6979 GCA_038213625.1 Thermoflexales bacterium | reverse complement strand
CGCTAGCAGCCAGCCGCCAATCTGCATTCCTACTGAAGGGTTTTAATATAGCGAATAACGGTGAGCAACTCGGCATCGTTGAGATCGGGGCGGCCACCACTGGGAGGCATGATGAGGCCGGTGCCTTGCTCAGATTCCAGCGCCGTACGGCCCTTGCGCACAAAGGCCAGCAGCTCGAAGTCGCTTTTTTGCAGGAACTCGGGCCGCATCAGTTGGGCATTCGGGCCGTGGCAACTGGAGCAGGCTTCGGTGTAGAGGGTCACGGCGCGGTTTTCAACCGACTCACCCGGGGCGGCACTGACAGTGGCAGCACTGGCGATGCCGGGTTCGACCTTGCGACTGTTCTGAATGGCACCGCTGATGACAAACAACGCAACCACGGGAATGACGATGAGCGCGACGATGGCGGCTGGCGAAAACAAGGGCCGGGGCACAAACACATCCTCATCGACCGATGCCGGACTGGCAGCCACCACAGGCATTTCTTTGGGCGGCAATGCGATGACCGCGCACACAATGATGATGATGAACGCCACGAGCGCGAGCATGGGAATGGTGACGAAAGGGATGCCCAGCCGGATGAGATAGTCGCCCGAGCACGGCACACTGCTGGTGCAGGTTTCGAGGAGCGTGAAATATGGCACCTTCTGCAACAGGATGTGATAGATCGACGCCAGCGCGCCGGGGATGGCCAGCAGCAGCGCGTAATGGGGCAGATTGCGCTCGCGCTTGATCAGACCCAGGGCCAGGATCAGGCCGATGGGATACATCAGGATGCGCTGATACCAGCACCAGGTGCAGGGGATCCACTCCAGCACTTCACTCATGTACAGACTGCCGCACATGGCCACCCAAGCCACCAGCAACGCAATGTATAGGGCATTGCGGCGGGCCGAGGTCATGTAATCCGGCGGCGATGTGAGTGGTTCAGTAAGTGCTTCAAGTGCTTCAGATTGAGAGACAGGGATGCTCGACATGGGCGGGATTGTAGCTAAAGCCAGATGAGGGCGGGCTAAGCGCAGGGCGAGAGGGGCCGCCGCTTAGCGCACGACTCCTCGCACGACGCCACATAGGGTTGCACATCACCGCATGAGCCGATGGTCAAAATTCCCATTTTCAGATTGCACACTCGCGCGTTCGAAAATAGTGTTCATCCAAGCTTAAAAATTGCTCAGGCTCGCCATTTTCAAAATTCCCTGTCGCTTAATATTTCCGTATGACTGCGCTGATGAACATAGAAATAATGACGCTTGTATTGTTTGTAATCGGGTTGGTTTTGCTGGTTGTTGGGGGTGAGGTGCTGGTGCGCGGCGCTTCCAAACTGGCCACCTCCATGGGAATCTCGCCGTTGGTGGTGGGACTCACCGTGGTCGCGTTTTGCACCAGCGCGCCAGAGCTGGCTGTGTCAATTCAATCATCGATATCGGGTCAGACCGATATTGCCCTCGGGAATGTCATTGGCAGCAACATCGTCAACGTCCTGTTGATTCTGGGTGTGTCAGCGGTCATCGCGCCACTGATCATTAAACAACAACTCATCCGGTTGGATGTGCCGTTGATGATCGTGGTCTCGCTGGTGGTGTGGCTGTTTTCATCCGATGGACAAATCAGCCGCCTGGAAGGAGCCGTGCTCTTCATCGGCATCATCGCCTACACGGCCTTTGCCGTGATCCAAAGCCGCAAAGAACAACAAGGGGTGCGCGCCGAATATGAAGAGGCCTTCGCGCAACCCGAGGCGCGCAAAACCCCGGCATGGCTCAATATTGCCCTGGTCGCCATCGGTGTCGGCCTGTTGGTCGTGGGCTCCAACTGGCTGGTGGATGGCGCAGTGGCCGTGGCCCAGGCGTTGGGCGTGGACGATTTGATCATCGGCCTCACCGTCGTCGCGGTAGGCACCTCGCTGCCCGAGCTGGCCACTTCCGTCATCGCCAGCATTCGTGGCGAGCGCGATATTGCCGCCGGCAATGTCATCGGCAGTAACCTCTTTAATATTCTGGGTGTGCTGGGTTCGTCTGCGTTGCTCGGATCAAACGGCGTGGTCGTGTCCAGCACCGCCCTGTATTTCGATATCCCCATCATGGTGGCCACAGCCGTGGCGTGTCTGCCCATCTTCTTTGCCGGCAACGAAATGGGCCGCTGGAAGGGCGCGCTATTCATCGCCTATTACGTCGCCTACGTGGGCTATCTGGTTCTGGCATCCATTCAGCATCCCGCGCTCGATGTGCTGAGCACGGTGGCGTTGTGGTTTGCCTTCCCGCTCACCGTCATCACCCTGATCACGCTGGTTGTGCGCCAGCTCCGAGTCAATCGTTTCATGAAAACCAATCCCAAAATATAGGCTGACAGAACAGGCCAGCCAGGACCCATTTGATTTGCACATCTGGCTTAAGATTGCGACATGGTTGCGCTCTCAAACATTGAAATCACGACGCTGGTGCTATTCGTCTTTGGCTTTATTTTGCTCATTGGCGGCGGCGAAATTCTGGTGCGCGGCGCATCACGGCTGGCCGTTTCCATGGGGATTTCACCATTGGTGGTCGGTCTCACCGTGGTCGCCTTCTGCACCAGCGCGCCGGAGCTAGCCGTGTCGATCCAGGCTGCCGTAGCAGGTCAGGGTGATTTAGCCGTCGGCAACGTGATTGGCAGCAACATTTCCAATATCCTGCTTATTCTGGGGATCGCCGCACTCATCGCCCCCGTGGTCATCAAACAGCAACTCATCATCGTTGATGTGCCATTGATGATCATCGCGTCCTTGCTCATGTGGGTGTTTGCGCTCGATGGCGTGGTCAGCCCGCTTGAAGGGGCGTTATTATTCATTGGCATCCTTGGCTACATCCTGTTTGCGATGACACAAAGCCGGCGCGAACAGCGCAGTGTGAAAGCCGAATACTCCGACACGTACGCGCCACCGGCCAGCAGTTCGACCCCGCTGTGGGTCAGTCTTTCACAAGTGATCATTGGCGTTAGTCTGCTCGTAATCGGCGCGAACTGGCTGGTCGATGGGGCGGTGGCCGTGGCCAAGGCACTGGGTGTGGGCGAGTTGATCATCGGCCTCACCGTGATCGCCGTCGGCACATCGCTGCCCGAACTGGCTACTTCTGTCATTGCCAGCGTGCGCGGCGAGCGCGATATCGCCGCTGGCAATGTCATTGGGAGTTGCATCTTCAATATCCTGGGCGTGCTGGGCGCAACTGCACTCCTGGCACCCAATGGAGTGGCCGTTCCTGCCACCGCCATCAGTTTTGATCTGCCGATCATGGTGGCCACGGCCGTGGCATGTCTGCCCATCTTCTTCTCCGGCAATCGCATCTCACGTGGGAAAGGGGCCTTGTTTGTCGGCTATTACCTGGCCTATGTTGCCTATGTAGTGCTGGCTGCCATTCAGCATCCTGCGCTGAATATTCTGAGCACAGTGGCATTGTGGTTCGCCATCCCACTCACCATCATCACCCTGCTCACCTTGTTTTTTAGGCAATTACGGGCCAATCGCCTTGCGAGAGCAGAGCCTGGAACCAGCACTTAAACTGATCCATTAAGGGTGCTAGCGCCAGCCAGTAAGGGACTGGCCAGAACTCAAATGCCGTGGTTAGGGGGCGATTGGCAGAATGGCCGCACCGACAGTCTACTGGTGCCCTGTCTCTTCCACCGCTATCAATAGTGACGTTTCGCTGACGTCGTCGTCCGAGGCACCAGACGTATCCGGCGGTAATCTGGCAATCAGCTTAGCCAGCAAGGGCGGCGCAATAATCGAAGTGGCCAGCGACATGGCGATGATCAGGGCATAGGTAGTGGCATTAAAGACACCGGCTTGCTGACCCAGGCTCGCCACGATGATGCCGACTTCGCCGCGGGGCACCATGCCCATACCGACCACCAGCGCAGACTTGCGACCCAACGACAACGCACCGAGGCCAGACCCAACCAACTTGCCGATCACAGCCAGTATGACGATGATCAGAAGTGCGCCCAGCGCGGTTGGGTTGGCCAGTTCACTCAAATTGACCTGCGTGCCCGTGACCACAAAAAAGAACGGCACAAGAAAAGCCATGATCGGCACCAGTTGCTTTTCCAGTGAATGACGCTGCTGGGTTTCAGCCGCAATCATGCCCGCCAGAAATGCGCCAATGATCGCGGCCAGGCCCAGAACCGAAGCCGCAAAGGCCAGGGCCAGACAAAGGGCCAGCACAATGGTGAGCGGCGACAAGGGATTGATTGGCACTTCGAGGAGGGCCGAGGAGCGGCGCATGATGCGGCTGCCCAGAATGGCCACGATGGCCACAAATCCCACGGCCTGCACAAACACCAGCAGCAAACCCAACACATTGACCCCGCCACTGGTTTGGATCGAACTTACAACGCCCAGTAGCAGCATCGCCAGAATATCATCGATGACAGCGGCCCCCAGAATGACCCGGCCTTCAATGCGGTTGAGCGCGCCCAAATCCTGCAAAACACGGGCGGTGATCCCGGCCGAGGTGGCAACAAAAGCCGCCGCCACAAACATGGCTTTGGGAATCTCGAAACCACTTGCCAGCGCCCATGCGCCGCCCAAAACAAACGGCAGCACCACCCCGGCCACACCAACCAATGCCGCGACACGCCCCACTTTTTTTAGATCACCCAGGCGCGTTTCCAACCCCACGGAGAAGAGCAGCAGCACGACGCCGATTTCGGCCAGCACTTCCAAAGGCTCATTGATTGTGACCCAACCCAACACAGACGGTCCAATCAGGCACCCTGCCGCAATCTCGCCCACGACAGCGGGCAGTTTGCAGCGTTGCGCAATCTCCGCGCCCACCTGGGCCGCGACAAACACAATTAATAAACCCAGCAAAATTTCAGTGGTGTGATCCATACCATTCATCCCGATCCCAAAAACAGTAACCGTATTGGAAGAATTCAGTCTGACTTGAATCAGTTGATGCTACCCGTTCAGCATGTCGGCTTGCTTCGTTTCACTGATTGGATTAACAAGTGTTCGCCGGCCTCACTGAAGATTTCCATCTCCGTGTATCGCCCTCGTTCAATCATTCCGATCTCATCTCAATTTAATTTTTCACTAATTCATTACTTTTTGCCTTGACCAAATTCACGATCTCCCTACAATTGCGGTCGAATTAGCGCGTTTGGCGCAACTTGATTAATAAGGGTTTAATAAGCATCATGGTGTCGTCGTTCTAACGCGCCATACTCCTTATCAATCCTCCTTATCAATCCTCCTTATCAATCAACGGATAAAACTTAAGACTCGACGGGCCATGAAGTCCTCAGCACCACGAGACGTGCTGAGGACTTTTTTGTTGACCCGCTCGTGGAGGTGTGTAGACCGAAGCTCTGGCCGTACCCAACCCAAGTAAGTGTGCCCTGCTGCACCGCCTGAATCCCGTTTGGCAAACGCGCCACCGACATTGCTCAAATTGCTCGCATGGTGTTGAACGCGAACTCAGGTTTGAACTCCCTCCTATTTCCTGTTTGCGACCCTGCTCGTCGCGCCCCAGAAGAAACAACCGTTATTTGACGATGCAGGTATGCGCACATTTACACGTGTGCAAACCGCTCGAGGAGTTTTTCTAGAGATGCAGATGAGCACGTTACGCCGCGTCGGCCTGCGCTTTATTGGTCCCGCCGCCGCCCTGGGTATCAACCTGATTGTCGTCAGTGTGGTGCGAGCTCAGGAAGTGGATCCTGTTGCTGAGCTCACTCGAAGCCTGAACTCGACCTGGGTTTTATTGTGCGCCTTCCTGGTCTTCTTCATGCAGGCGGGTTTTGCACTGGTGGAGGCCGGCGTCACCCGTGCCAAAAATGCCACCAACATCATGATGAAGAACCTGATGGACTTCGTGCTGGGCACCATCGCCTACTGGGCCATCGGCTATGCCCTCATGTATGGCACCGTCACCAACGGTTTCTTCGGCGGCGTGGGCTTCTTCGTCGGCGCCACTGGCGATGATGTGGCCGGCCTGCCCCGTCTGGCATTCTGGTTGTTCCAATTGGTGTTCGCTGGCACCACCGCCACCATTGTGTCCGGCGCCATGGCCGAGCGCACCAAGTTCATTTCTTACATTCTCTACAGCATCATCATCTCTGCTGTGATCTATCCCCTGGTGGGCCACTGGATCTGGGGCGGTGGCTGGCTGTGGACGCTTGGAGAATCAACCGGCCTGCTGGCTGGCGGCGGCTTTCGCGATTTCGCCGGCTCCACCGTCGTGCACAGCGTCGGCGGCTGGGCCGCGCTCATGGGCGCGCTCGCCCTCGGCCCGCGCCTGGGTCGCTTTAATGCCGATGGCTCGCCCAATGCCATCCCCGGCCACTCGGTCACTCTATTTGGTCTGGGCGTGTTCATCCTCTGGCTCGGCTGGTTTGGCTTCAACCCTGGTAGCCAGCTCGCCATCGTTGGTGCAAATGCCGATGCAGTCGCGCTGGTTGCGGTGAACACGAATATTGCCGCTGCTGCTGGTTCCGCCGGTGCTCTGCTCTACTCGTGGTCCAAGACCAAGAAACCTAATGTGGGCGCAGCTTTCAACGGCGTGCTAGGTGGTCTGGTCGCCATCACCGCTGGGTGTGCCTATGTCACCCCGTTGGATTCGCTCATCATCGGTGCCGTCGCTGGCCCACTGGTCATGCTGGCAGGCCAAGCGCTGGACAAATTGAAGATCGACGATCCAGTCGGCGCCGTGCCGGTGCACCTGGTGTGCGGCGTGTGGGGGACTTTGGCGGTTGGCCTGTTCGGCTCGTTGAACGGCGTCACAGGCGTGTTTGCCGGCGGCGGCTTCAGCCAGCTCATTATCCAGTTCATCGGTGTGGCTGCCGTTGGTATTTGGACGGTGATCACCGTTGGCATCCTATTCTTTGTGATCAAGAAAACGGTGGGACTGCGCGTCTCGGCCGAGGAAGAAATCGAGGGGCTGGACGCGATGGAGCACGGCACCATCGCCTATCCGCAGGATGTGAACTTCGCCCCAGGTGCGCCCAGCCC
>JBBQST010000254.1:0-6982 GCA_038213625.1 Thermoflexales bacterium | reverse complement strand
CGCATGGTGGCCGTGTCGATCTCGAACACGCTGTTTTGAGCGGGCACGTGCTCGCCCAGCCGGCTGAGTTTGTTGCGAATAAAGGCGTCGTTGAACGCGTTCGGCGTCATCAGCACCTTCATCACGCTCTTGAACTGCACGTCATTCTTGTCGAACACCCACACACCTAATGCACAGACTTTGGCCGGCGTGCTCAGGTCCAGCCGGTCGGCAATGCTCACCCCGCATTCACCCAGGAACTCACCCATCGGGTTGTTGATGGTGAAGCCCTCTTCATAGTTATCCTCGCCGTAGCGATAGTCGGTGGGCGAGAAGCTGGCCAGCAGGGTTCCCGGCCCTTCGGTCGGCATGACGTTGCCGGGCATGGTCGGCTGAGTCGATTGTATGGGTTGCAGCGGCATCGTGGGCGGTTGCGGTTGCATAGACTGCGGCTGTTGATAGGGCTGCTGGTAGGTTTGCGGATAGGTCGGCTGCGCCATCTGAGGCGGCTGGTTGTCCAGCACATTGGGTGGCGCGTAGATTGTTTGCGAGGTGGGCCGCAGCGATGCGGCCGCAGTCCCAAACGCGCTGCGCATACGAGAGCCAAAGGTCGACTGCGGCTGCTGAAGCACTTGCGGCTCCTGCATCTGCATGTTTTCCTCGTCCTCAATGGCCATGTCATCCTGAGCCGAGCGAATGGCCCAGGTGGCCAGGAAGTAAGCCAGCGCCGCCAGCGCCAGCAAGAGCAACAACCCCAAAATACGCGCGTTGCGAATGAGCCCGTTCAACGGCGGCGTCGTGGTGGGCTGCAACAACCCAACCGTTTCGAGCTGGCCGGCCAGTTCGCCCAGCGCATTCTGATCGGCCACAGTCATCCAGCCGCCATCGCCGTCCTTGGCATTTTCGATCCGGGCGGCCTCGAAGGCCGAGCGCACAATCAGGGCCGCCTGCACCGGCGTGGCATCGCCCTGCACCGTGCCGAGCGCGTTTTGCGCCTCGGACACCGCATTTTGCAGCGGCTGGCCGCGCGACACCTGGTCCTGATACCGGCGCGCAATCTGCGCGGCATATAAATCGCGATATTGAATGAAGTTCGTGTCTTCACTGCTCTGCAAAAGGCGTGGCGAAGCACCCCGCAGAATCCAGTCGGGCGGCACCCACGAGAACAGCAGATAGGCACCGGCAACAATGCCGACCAGGAATCCCAAGACGAGCATGGCGGTCACTGTAATGATGGGCCCGCGATCGTTTGCGCTCATGCTGCCGATTCTACTTGTGATTCGCACAGGTGGCATAGCGTAGTACCCGCCGCATCAGGGCAATTCGAAAGTCGGTTGTGCGCACTGTAGATACAAAGGGCAAAGCAGCGGGCTGATCGCAGATCAAACCAATAGACTAGCCCGCTGCTTTGCCCCTGCTACAAACACATGGCGATTCTGACGCAGACACCTGACAGTTGAAACCTGCTCCTACTCCAACCACTTCTTCGCCAGCCGGCACACCATCGTGTAGGCCGGGTCAAATATGTTGCCCATGTCGTATTTCACACACTGGCCCAGCACGGTGCTGGCGTGCCGCGCACTCATCTTGTAATCGCTTTGCAACCAGCGCATCATTTCGGTGGTCGCGTGTTGAATGCATTGGTCGAGCGGCCGCGCATTGCCCACCGTCCAGATGAAATCGCGGTTCTCGCCACGCGGCCATTCCATCGCCTTCTTCTTGAGCACCCGCACCGTAAACTGCACATCGGCGCTGATCTCGATGCCGGTGCCGACGATCTCGCCATCACCTTGCACGGCATGGACATCGCCAATGTGAAACAGTGCGCCCTCGGCCGCCACAGGGAAGTAGGCCGTCACTCCGGCAATCCAGCCGTTGTAATCCATGTTGCCGCCATACGGGCCGCTGGTCGCGGTCGAGATGGCCTGGCCGCGATCCGGCGCCACCCCGAAGCAGCCGATCATCGGCACCAACGGCACGGTCAGCGTATACTCCTTTTCGGTGATGGTCGCGGTTTTGGCCTTCGCATCCACGTCCCACTTCACCATTTTGCTCTTGGGCAGTTCGCGCACATAGTGTGGGTCAACCACGTTCGCGGCCACCACATCGGCCGTGTAGCCCACGCGCCGGTTGGGTGCAATTTTGTCCAGCCGCACGGCCAGCGCATCACCCGGCTGCGCGCCTTCGATATAGAACGGACCCGTCATGGGGTTGCCGCGCTGCCACACTTTTTGGTCATTGGCATCCCCGCCCAGCGCATCAATCGTTTTGGTTATGACCGTATCGCCGTCGCCAATGCGCAGAACGGGCTCGTAGCTGCCAATTGCATTGTGATAAGAGGTGGGGTTGAAGCGGTGAATCATGCCGCTGTTGTAGCACTTTTTACGAATTGAGCCTCGCAACCCGCGCCATCGGCAGCGTAAACCAAAACTCGCTGCCCTGCCCCACCTGGCTCTCCACGCCGATCCGGCCCCCCATGGCCTCGATCAATGACTTGGCAATCGCCAGCCCCAGACCCGTGCCGCCGCTCGACCGCGCGCGATCTCGCGTGCGTGATTTGTCGCCGCGATAGAACCGGTCGAACACGTGCGGCAAATCATCGGCAGCAATGCCTTCGCCGGTGTCGCGCACGCTGATGCGCATATGTGCGGCATTCGTTGACGCGCCATCGGGTTGCGCGCTCAGCATAATGCGGCCACCGGCCGGCGTGTGCCGCAGTGCGTTGTTGATCAGGTTGCGCAACACCTGCCCGGCCCGGTCGCTATCGGCCACGACCATCGCCGGCTCGCTCATCGGCAACATGTGCAACTGCACCTCATGCGCATCGGCCGCCGTGGCAAACTGTTCGGCCACCGCGCGCAGGAAGGGGCCGGCATCCATCGGCTGTGGCTTCAATTCGATCTGACCCGCTTCGGCCAATGCCAGCACCCGCAGGTCGTCCACCAGTCGGCTCAGCAGCCGCGTCTCGTCATACAACGTCGCAATCTCGCTGCGCTCCATCGGATACACGTTGTCCAACATCGCGCGCAGATTGCCCTGAATCACCGACAGCGGCGTGCGCAGCTCGTGGGCAATATCCGCCGTCATATTTCGTCGATTGATCTCGGCCTGTTGCAACGACTCGGCCATATTGTTAAAAGCCTGCGAGACCTCGACGATTTCCTGGGTGCCTTTGAGATTTGCACGTTGATTCCACTGTCGCGCCGAGAAGGCACGCGCAGCCTGAGCCAGGCTGGCCAACGGCGACGCAATTGCCCGGCTGATCAACGCGCCGATGATCACGGCCAATACACTCGCGATCAGCGCCGCAAACACCAGGTTCAGCCGCAACTGCGAGAGAAATCCCTGCTGGGCCTCAAGCAACAAAGCCTGCGTTGGCGATGCCACCAGCAAGTGTCCAATCAAGACCCCATCCAGGCTGATCGGCAACGCAATCGCGCGTTCGTCACCCGAGATCATCTCGCCCAGCCGGTGACGCTCATCATCGACAATGATTTTGCCGGTGGCATCGGCCAGCACATAGTTGTTGCGCGGCGGCTCGCGGCGTGGCCGGCCATTGGGCGGTGGGCCGTTGCCTGGGCCCGCCGGTGGCCCATTCTGCTTTGACATTGACGCGTTGGGCGTGGCCAGAATGCGATTCTCGGTTGCCAGCACCGTGGTCACCCCATCCCAACTGCCTTTGGTCCGGTAATACTCGGCCAGTGCTTCGGTCAGCCGGGCCTGGTTTATAGCATCCTGCCGGCTCACGAATTGTCGAAACTGGGTGGTGGCCGTGGCATTGGCCAGCACGGCCACAATGATCACGCTAATCAGCGTAACCAGCACCAACGCAATGGTAAGTCTCACCCACAATCGGTTCATTTTTTAGCGATGAGCTGAGAGCGATGAGCTGAGAGCGATGAGCAAAGAGCCATGAGCAAAGAGCCATGAGCAAAGAGCCATGAGTTCACCGCTCTCGGCTCACCGCTCTCAGCTCACCGCTCTCAGCTCACCGCTCTCGGCTCATCGCTCTCAGCTCACCGCTCATTCGATAGCCCACACCAAACACAGTTTCTATATATTGAGGATTCGCCTCATGCTGATGAGCCCCGTCCGGCTCGATCTTCCGGCGCAAATTTTTGATATGTGAATCGATCGTGCGGTCGAACCCTTCATAGCCGTAGCCCAATGCCTTTTCGATCAATTCGCCGCGAGTAAAGGTGTGATCGAGATTCTGGATCAACACCCGCAGCAGCTCATATTCCGTCGGCGTTAACTCCAATAGTTCGCCGCTCAAATGCACACTGCGCTGCTCCACATTCAACTGCAAATCGCGATGTTGCAGTACCGGCGATAGTTGGATGCCGCCACCGGCCCGCCGCAAAATCGCCTTCACCCGCGCCACCACTTCCAGCGGATTAAACGGTTTGCTCAAGTAGTCGTCGGCCCCTATGTCCAGGCCTTTGAGCCGGTCCACATCTTCAACCCGGGCCGTCAACATCATGATCGGCATAGCCGCCAACTGGGCATCACCACGAATCAGTTGCGCCAGTGCAAAGCCGTCACGCTTCGGCATCATCACATCCAGCACCGCCATATCCGGGTGCTCGCGCCGCAGCACATGCAGCGCCTCCTCACCATCATAGGTGGCTAATACTGCAAAGCCAGCCTGCTCCAGGTAGGACTTCACCAGCCGCACAATCTGCGGATCATCATCGGCAACCAAAATTCGCTGTGGCATGGTGCTGATTCTCGCCTACACCTGCATTCCAATATCGAATGCCGCGGCATAGCCGTCATTGGCCTTCGTCACCGGCAACACCAGCTGGCTCCCGCCGCCCCGATAAATGCCATCGCCGTCGTTCATCCGCGTCCGATAGCCCTTGCCGGCATACGGCTCCTGCGCATGCACCACATCCGTCATCAACTCATCGAAGAAGAATTGCGAGGTGAACTCCTGGGTTTTGCCATCCGTCGTCGTGGTGCGCACTTTGAAGTGAATGTGCACGGCCCGGCCCGGATACCAGCCCGGATAAATCGTTGTGAAGTTCACTGTGCCGTTGGCATCGGTCAATTGATGGCCGCGCAGAAATTTTTGCCCCACCGTGCTGAAGCCGCGATCCATCGCATCCGAATACACCCCCGCCGCATCGCAATGCCAGATGTCGACCATGGCCCCGGCCAGTGCGCTACACCCGCTGCCGGCCACCTGCGAAATGCGCAAGGTCAGTTGCAACGGCGCACCCTCTCTCACCGAACCGTCAGATGGATCGGAACGAATGTCCGAGCGATTGAGCTTTTCATCCACAAAATATGGCCCTTCGGTCAACTCTGGGCTCACCACGCACGCCGGCACACGGGCCAGCAATGTCGCATCCGAGGCCGCTGTCGCCGTCATGGCTGTCGTGGCCTCCAACGTCGGTGTAGTGGTCGGCAAACCGCTCGCAGCCTCGGTTGCTGCGGCTGTAGTTGGGGCCGATGTTGTCGTTGAGGATGTAGTGGAAGTGGTGTTAGGAGTGGTGGTCGACCTGGGTGCGCAGGCCGCTAAAAAGGCCGCGCCCATTCCACCCAACAACACAATCACTTCTCTGCGGCTCAATACGCGTCCAACCGGGGCATCATCGTTGTCCAGATCCATTTTCAAAATCTCCTTTTTTTTAGTTACTGATGTTACGCAGGTAAATACCAAACCCAAGGCAAAGCATCCTGAGCGGAGGGGCCATGCTGCCCGATGGAAAGTTGCTGATGAACTGGCCCCGCAGTCGAAGGATCGCACTTGGGTGAGTTGCGCTACCTTCACTCACCCAAGTGCGATCCTTCGACTGCACGCGCATATTGTTTCTCGTGTTCCTTAAAAGCACCAAGCGCGTTCCGCTCAGGATGCTTTGCAAGCGTTTTGCAGGCTTCTGCCTAACATCAGTTAGCAGCCTCGTCAGAATAAGTTGATAAATTTTCTTACTCACTAGACTTGATTACAAGTCAGCAGATGAGCATCCGTGCGTTACGTTATTTTGACGAGCCTACTTAGTAGTCCGTCAAGTAAAAGACTTTACGTAGCCACGTCATTCCCGCGGAGGCGGGAATCCAGGCTTAACCCCGACGCGACAGTCGATTTAGCACTGGATTCTGCCCCGCTGCGGGGACGCCTCCGCGGGAATGACGGCTTAGGCTAATCGTTTCATCAAGGCTCAGGTTCGCCCTTGGACTAACCTAAAGTCTTTTACTTGACGGACTAATCAGGATGCCGTAGGAAATAACTGATTGTTTGGCCTGCTGTGCCAGGATGCGGCAAAAGTAAGGTATGGGAAGGGGTGTAGCTGAAAAATGCATAGATATAAGGGCCGGCGATTTTCACAAACCTCAAGAGCGCATCATCCGTAACGCCAGGCCGTGATGTATGGCGCTGGCTGAATTTCACCGATCAATGCGTAACATGGTAAAGAGGTTTGCCGCCAGTGAGCCTGGCCACATTCATCGCCGCATATAGTTCGACCACCTCGGGCGAGGGGCGTCCCAACATTTTGGAGACGGCGGCTGGTGAATGGTTCTCACGCAGTTTATTCACGATAAAGGTGTGCCGGATATTGAACATATCAAATTCAATCCCCGAATCCCAGCGCAATTGTTCCAGCAGTCGCTGTAGGGCTGATGTCCGTATGGGCTCCAACCGGCGCGAGGTAAACACGGCCAGATTTGCGGGCAGGGGACTTCCTCCCGACATGTTGTAGGCCAGTTTGCGCAACACAAGCCAGCGGCTCAATGCACTGCGCGTTTCCACATCATCAATGGTGATCGTGCGCCGGGATATGCCCGCGGTTATCGTAAGCGTATGGCCGACATGGAGATCGCGGGTGTGCAGCGCCGATATCTCTTGCAGGGTCATGCCCGAACCGATGAGGGTGAGGATAATGGCGCGGTTGCGATGTTGTTGGGCCAGGTCGTAATTGCTTCCCGCTGAGCTTTCCAACCACTGCGAAGTGGTGTGGCGAAGCCGGTGAACATCTTCATCTGAGAGTGCGCGGGC
>JBBQST010000253.1:0-6991 GCA_038213625.1 Thermoflexales bacterium | reverse complement strand
CATGAAAGTTAGGAAATAAAATCGGCAGAGAACCATGGGCGAACTCGTGTTGTGTGGGAAGCAAGAACCCAAATGCCGTCATTCCCGCGGAGGCGGGAATCCAGGCCTAGACCCACTGTTGTGTCGGGGTTACGCCTGTATTCCCGCCTCCGCGGGAATGACGGCTTAGGTTAATTGTTTCCATCAAGTCTCAGGTTCGCCCTTGGACTAACTTAAAGTTCTTTGCGTTGACAGACTACTTAGGGTGATGTTTTCAGATCTGCTTGTTTCACATCTTCCAGGGATCGCACTCTGGCAATGGCACGCATGAAATCTCCTATTGAAGCACTACGGGCGCGCAGCGCTTGCACGGCGGGGCCGATGGGGTCACGGCCTGCGGTGGGAGAGCCGCCGGGTTGGGAGTTGTAGGCCCCGTGAAACGCGAAATAGGCCTGATTCAGCTTGCGGATGGCATAGCCATTGTCCACAAATAAAGCTCGCCGTGCCTCCATATAAGCCTCGGCCTGCTCGATCTTGCCCTGAGCCAGCAGATCATCCGCCGTCAGGCGAGTCTCGCGCATCTCTGTGTTGAAGTCGAAATCGGTGGAGGCGGTCGCGGGGCCGGGCAGCAGCGACGCCGTAAGGCAACAGGTTTGCGCACCGGCCTGAGTCACTGCACCCACCTCACCTACCTCACTTTCCTGACCAGAATTTGCGTCCAATCCGGCCAAATCGGGGTAAAAGCGCCGCATGACTCTGGGGCCAATGTCTGCCTCGACCAGCTCGGCAGTGGTTTCATTGATGATGCGAGCAGTGGGATCGGAACCGTAATTCAAGCCGACATAGCTGGACAGCAGATAGTTGTGCGTCCATTCGTGCGCGACCACGCGTATCACCCAATCCAACGCGCTGCTCTCGCCCAGCATGGTGGGATACGAACCCAGGCCGCCAATCGGCTCCACAATCGACGACACATCGAAGCGTTGGTCCACCGCCTGCTCCATCGAGTCGAACTGATCGACCGTGAGACCCAGCCTGAGCGTGCGCTGGTCGATACGCTCGATCTTGTCGCGGCGAGAGATGATGAGCACATCCGGCAGTTGGGTAAACCGAAACCGCACCGGCGGCATCACCTGCCCACCCAATGCAAACCCCTCGTCCCGCAACACACTTTCCACCTGCTCCTGAATAATGGCCTCCACCAGATTCTGTCGCGCATCCAGCCAGCTGCGCCAGGTATCGCGCTCCTGCCGCAATGCAGAACTGGCGATTAGGGGGTCACTGACAGCGGGATCGGTATAGACCGTGGCAATCCGATTTTCGAGCCGATAGAATTGGCGCACGCCGTTGACATAGGCTCGCACAAACTGAACCTGCTCGGCCTCGGTCATAGTGCGCTGCGGCGTGATCAACTCAAAGCTCAGCTTCTCCCCAGCCGCATCAATCCACCACGCGGTAAAGTCAAACAGCTTGCCGGATAACACTTGATCGAGGCCGGCTTCGCGATCGGTGCGCGGCATCACATCAAAACGGAGCGAGATTGCAATCAGCACCAGAAACAAAAGGCGCACGAATGCGGGTTGCACAAGTCGCCACCGACGTTTCAAATTGCCCAGAATTGTCCACAGGCCATTCACAGGTCTGTGGGTAAGCTTGAACTTCATCACTTTCATCGATAACCCAAAATGTAGGGGGCAACCTTAGACTGCGGCCAATATATTGGAGTTAGAAGCAAAGAATTTTAGTGAGTGCCCCTTTAACAATCCCTTAGCCTTAAGGCAAACTCACACATAACTATTCAAAAATGTGGACAAGTGGGTATAAAACTGGGGACAAGCTAGGGTGTTTGGGGATAACTTAGCCAGCTTAAAGAAATATTAAAGATTTGATTGCGACCAATTGTGGCGGATATTGCGTCTAAATTTCATCAAATTAAATAATTGAAACGAGCCAGTTGCTAAGTTGACACGGTCGGCGCACAGTTGGCGCATTCGGCACTGCCGACCAGCGGCATCCAAAACTCAGTATGTCAGGCCTCTCGTGTTCACTTAGAATAACCGATCAAGACAGACGATGTATCAGGCTTTGTTTCATTCACCCATCGGCACCTTGCTGATTGAAGGTACGCGAGACGCCGTCGCGGCTGTGAGATTTGTGCCGCCCGATACCCCGGTCGGCAAGAGCAATCGTGTGGTTAACCAGGCACGCACGCAATTGCGCCAATACTTTCGCGGCACACGCACCACGTTTGATGTGCCGCTGGACATGGGCTTGTGCACCCCTTTTCAGCGCAAAGTGCTGGCCGAGGTGGCCAAGGTTGAGCTGGGCCGCACCACCACCTACGGCGAAATCGCTCGCAAGCTCAAAAAGGTGGCTGGCGCGCGCGCCGTCGGCGGCGCCAATGCGCGCAACCCCATCAGCATTCTCATCCCCTGCCACCGAGTCATCGCCGCCAACGGCAAACTAACCGGCTATGGGGGTGGTCTGCCCAACAAAGAGTGGCTGCTCAAACACGAGCACGCCGTGTTGCTGTGAGCCTATGAGGTCGAGACCATTTCGTGTCGTGAACGTGGCCATTGACGGCCGGCTGATGCTCTATCGCCGGGCCGGCATCAGCCTCTACACCCGCCGTCTGGTCCAGGCCATGGCCGCGCTGCAAGATTCTGAAGTGCATCTCACTGTGCTATTGGATCGTCGCGATGCAGACGCGAGTTGGGTGCCGGCCAGCGTGCCCATTTTGCGCACGCTCACGCCCGCGCACCACGCCACTGAGCCGCTGGCTTTGCCGGTCGAGCTGGCTGTGTTGTCGCTGCGCAAGGGGCCGTTTCAGCTCGTCCACTTTCCCGATTTTATCGCCTGTCGCGGCTCGTTCCGCAAGGTGATCACGATTCACGACCTGTATTTCATGGAGCATCCCGAGGTGATGAGCCCCGATGCCGCGCGCTACTACGGTCACATTCGCGCATCAGCCCGGCGCGCCGACCACATCATTGCCGTGTCCCACTTCACCTGTCAGGATGCGGTGCGGCTCATGCCCGAGGTTGCGCCAGACAAAATCAGCGTGATTCACGAAGCGGCCGATCTGCCTGCCTCACCCACGGCACCGGCAATCAATCACACGCCGTATGCGCTGTTTGTCGGCACCTTCGAGCCGCGCAAAAACCTCAAGACGCTGTTGCATGCGCTGGCGCTGGCCTCGCCGCAGATCAAACTCACCGTGGTGGGTGAAGCTGGATGGGTGGACAACGAGCCGGCACGACTCGCGCAAGATTTGGGGCTGCAAGGCCGTGTTTCGTTTGCAGGCCGGGTTAGCGATGCCGAGTTGGATACGCTTTACCAGCAGGCCCGTGTCTTTGTATTCCCCTCTCTCTCAGAAGGCTTTGGCCTGCCCGTGCTGGAAGCGATGTCGCACGGCGTGCCTGTGATTTGCAGCGATGCCGGCGCACTGCCCGAGGTGGCCGGCGATGCCACCTTGTTGCACCCGCCTACCGACGCTGCCCTACTGGCCCAGCACTTGAACCAGTTCTGGTTCGATGAAGCGTTGCGCAAGCAGTATCGACAGCGCAGCCTGCAACGCGCTACACAGTTTTCATGGCACACGGCCGCTCAGGAAACGCTGGGGATTTATAAACGACTGTGTGCCTAGCGGCGCGATGCCGCCATTGCCGTCAAGGTTAAACCAACGCCAGCCGCTCGCCGGCCTGACTCACGATTTGAGCAGCAACCTGATTGGGGTTGTAACCGGCCGGCAATCGCACCAGGGGTTTGCCGTATTTGTCGCACACCGACTTGACCTCGCCAAAACCATGACTGGCCCAGCGAATGGCCAGCACGACCGCGGCCACATCGGCCCGGGCCACCTCCGGCTCAAAAATGGTGTAGCTCTGGTGAGACCGTGTGGCAATCCAGATCAGCTCGCTCAAACCAAACGCCTTCTCCAGCGCTTCGGCGGTGTGCGGCCGACGGTCTCCGCCGATCAGCACCAGCGCCTTGCCTCGCAACATCTCGGTCGCCCGGATAACATCGGCTGAGCCGGATGCACTTTCAACAGGATTGGCTTGCTCTTGTTCCTGCAGTGCCAGATACGCGTCAATTTCGCGCAGAACGAGATCGAATTCACGACCTGTCTCCAGCGAGGCCGGCATCAGATCCACCACCGGCAACAGTGCCGTGCGTACATCAACATTGCTGGGCGGAATGCCCAGCGTCACCATTTCACTGGCCGCGTCCACAATCCGCCGCCAGTCGTGCAACAGGTTGGCACCCGGTGAATTCGAATCGCGCAAAATGACCTTGGAGTGATATTTGATGGCCCCTAATAATTCCTGAATGCGTTTGGCCCGTTGCTCGATTTGCTGCCGCTGCGCCTGCTCACGTGCTTCCGCCTGCTGCTGCTCGGCCAGAGCACTTTGCGCCAGTTCACGGGCCTCGGCCTGCATGTGGTGAATCCGATCGATGCGATTTTGCCAGTCATCCGAATTTGCCATGTCATCCAGGCGCATGTACTGGGAAATAAATATGTTTCTTTCGCGACCTATTTGCCGTAACCATTGAAAGATCAGAATCTGGTCATTGTCGTATTTCCAATCCGGCGCAAAATATTGCACGCTGGCGCGCAGGGCCGATTGCGTCTCCGCCAGCAAATAGAGCGAATTGCTGAGTTGCAGATCATCTTCACCTTCACGATCCAACATAAATTCAGCCAGACCCAATGCCTCTGCGGCTGCATCAAAATTGCCAGCCAGCCGATCGTAATCGTCCGGCACGCCCACGCCTGTCAGGCTCAGCTTATGCGTCCAGACGAAACATTCGGGCAGCTTGCCGGCGCGCCGCAACATATCTCTATCAATCGGCACGATTTCGATCTCGGCATTGGCCCCCTGAGCAATGCGCCGCATGCGTTCAGCCCCCCAGCGAGCCGCCTCTGCCTTCATGCGGCAACGCGCCTGTATCCAGACTAAATCCGCTCGTGTGATCTGGCTAAAGAGCGGGCCCGAATTTGAGGGCCAGCCGCGCTCACTCTCATCACTTCCATTATCGTGCGTTACATCTACATCTACAGCACTTCTATCAAGACTTTTCAAACTTTGATGTTGTGTTTCGGATTCGGATATGGACGCAATTACAGGTAAAACAGGTTCGGCCATGGGCGGCGAGTTCGGCTCTAGACCAATAGCATTGCTGGCATGATCAGCGTGCGCAATCGGCTGATCATGTATTTCGGAGGGTTCAGTAGCCGTAACACAGGATTCGGCCCATATCGTCAATTGTTGACCTAACTGGGCGAGACCAGTACGAAGTGATTCGTCTTTTGCCGCTCGCTTACCGATTTCATCCAGCAAAAGTCGCGTCAGAGGTTGCAGGGCCGCTAACAAACTATCTATAGAATTTTGCATATCTCTTTACCTTCTCTTTATATAAATCTAGCATGGATTAGAACCAAAAAGCTGAATTGAATCAGCGCATATAGTGCTTTCGACACATGTGAATATTAAATAAATGGAACTTGCTATTTCGCACAATGCCGCTTGCAATACGCTACAAATTTGCTTAGATCGACAGCGTTTTCGGTCATGCGTTTGGGTTAAGTTCAGACCTACCCCAAAAGCCAGTTGGGGACTGACCTAAATGCCAGCTTAGTGATTGCTGATTCAATCCGGCCCCGCCGCTACGAATGCACCATACCCACAGGTACAATATGCAACGGATTTATGAATATGGCCCTTATTAGGGCTGTATCGAATGTGAACGAATAAACGCGTGGAATGAATGCGTTTTGGGGGAGCAACTAAATGGCAGTCCAAGATACGGAAGTACTAGCCGCGCTCTCGCGCGTCATTGAACCTGAATTACACAAGGACCTGGTCACACTCAATATGATCAAGGACTTGCAAATTACACCAGCAAGCGCGGGCGGGCTTTCTGATGTGTCTTTCAAAATCGAGTTGACCACACCGGCCTGCCCACTCAAAGATGTGATGGATCAGGCGGCCCGGGTCGAGCTGAATAAAGTGCCTGGTATGGGCAAAATTGAGATTGGTTGGACCAGCAACGTGGAGGCCAATGCTCGTATGCGCGGGGTCGTCAACATGGGCGCAAAAAACATCATTGCCGTGGCCTCGGGCAAGGGCGGGGTTGGTAAGAGCACGGTGGCTGTAAACCTGGCGGTGGCGCTCGGCCAGTCCGGGGCCAAGGTGGGCCTGCTCGACAATGATGTGTATGGCCCCAGCATTCCCGTTATGACTGGGATTCCCGCGGCCGAGATGCAGGCCGATGGGCGGGCGTTGCCCAGCGTCATGCAACAAAACAACAAGTTGATTCCGCACGACAAATTTGGAATCAAGATCTTCAGTATCGGCTTCATCTATCCCCCTGAATCACCGCTGGTCTGGCGCGGCCCGATGTTGCACAGCGCCATCCGCCAGTTTTTGCAGGATGTGGAATGGGGCGAGCTGGATTATCTGGTGATCGATATGCCACCCGGCACCGGCGACAGTCATCTCTCGCTCGCGCAGGTGGCCACCGGCGTCACCGGCCTCATCGTCACCACCCCGCAGCTGGTCAGCCTCAGTGATGCACTGAAGGGGCTGGCCGCGTTCGAGCAGCTGAAAATACCCGTGCTCGGCGTCATCGAGAACATGGGTCCGTATACCGATGCCGCCACCGGTAGGAAGGTGGCGCTGTTTGGTGAGGGCGGCGGCCAAAAGCTGGCGGCCATGAAGAATGTGCCATTTCTGGGCAGCGTGCCGCTCGATCCAGCCGTGCGTATCAGCGGCGATATGGGCCGGCCTGTGGTGATCAACGATCCCGAAGGCCCCACCGCCAAAGCCATTACCGAGATCGCCCGGCAGGTAGCCGCGCGGGTCAGCGTGCTGAACTTCACGGCCAACAACGCTGTGCCGATTTCGGTTATTGAGTAGCCGCTGCGATCTGTGAATCTGTGATTGACGAGGGGTAATGGAGCGGAGCGCGTTACGAAAAAGAAAAAAAATGAGGAAAGCCCCCCCCCCCA
>JBBQST010000252.1:0-6992 GCA_038213625.1 Thermoflexales bacterium | reverse complement strand
TTCCAGCTCCAGATTCATGCGGATGAAGTTGATCATGCGCGGCTCGTCGTCCACGACGAGGACAATTTTGGGTTCTTCGTTGGCCATGGCGCGCAGATTATAGAATCCAGTTCGCCAATTTGGCGAAAAATGAATCTGGCTATGCCTGAGTGATCGTTTCTGCCGTGGAATGGAGGCTTCAGCCTCCCTTCCATACAAGTTTTTTACGTCTTTAACCATGATGTCTGACGCGCCTGCCACCGAAACTGCCGATGCCGATGCCGCAAATGCGGTTGATATGTCTACCCAGGTCCAGGCCCCGGCCAGCGACCACAACCGGCGCAACTTCACCTTTCACTTGCTGAATGGCGTCTTCATCGCCATCTCCGAGGCGATGACCGACATCAACCTGATCATGACGGCGCTGCTCAGCCAGCTGACCACATCGAGCGTGCTAATTGGCTTGCTGGCGCCGTTGCGCGACACAGGCTGGTTTTTGCCGCAGTTGTTCATCTCGAACCAGGTCGAGCGGGCGCGGCACAAGATCGTGTTCTATCGGGCCGCAACAGTCTTTCGCGTCGGTGGCTGGGTCGCCCTCACACTGAGCTTCCTGTTGATCGAAGATCACACCATCCTGCTGTATGCCTTCATCGCCTGCATGGTGGTGGTGTCGTTTTCAGGCGGCTTCGGTGGGATCAGCTATATGACGGTGACGGCCAAGGTCATCCCTGCCAAGCAGCGTGGCCTGCTGTTTAGCCTGCGTGAACTCATTGGGGGTGGGCTCAGCATTCTGATGGGTGGTGCGGGCGCGCTGATTTTGAGCGGACGGATCAATGGCCTGCCGGCGCTGTTTCCACACAACTATGGCGTGTTGTTTGGCGTGTCCACGTTGTTCTTTGCCATCGGCTCCATCTCGTTTGGGTTGATCGTGGAACCGGCCGATGTGGTGCCGACGCGGGTGACACCGATGGGCCAGCAATTGCGCCGCGCCTGGCACGTGTTCAAAACGGATGCGCGCTTTCGCCACTTCATGTTTACGCGCACCGCCATTTTGTTTGCCCGGGCCGGCCTGCCCTTCATCATCGTGTTTGCCAAGCGCAATATGGGTGTGAGCGATGCGTTGGTGGCGTCGCTGGTATCGGTGACCCTGGGCAGTGCGCTGGTGGCCAGCCTGGCGCTGGGCCGGTTGAACGATCGCCGTGGCAGCAGGGCCGTGCTCGTCATCGCCAGTCTGCTCGGCATCGTGCAGTGTGCCTGCGCGCTGCTGTTGCTGGTCATGCCCTCCACGGCCTTGCTCATCATCGCCTATGTGGTCGGCGGTGTTTCCACCGTCGGCTACAACATCTCGCTTATGCCGCTGCTGTTTGATGTGATCCCAGCGAGTGAACGGCCGCTCTATATCGGCCTCACCAACTCGATGCTGGGCGTGGCGCTGGTGTTGACCAGTCTGGTCGGCGTCATCGTCGATCTGGCCGGCTTTGCGGTGTTGTTCATTTTCTGCGCCGGCTGCTTCGCGCTGGCCTTCGAGCGCATCACCAAACTGCAGCGAGTGGTGCACGCGTGAGGGAAACGGAATTTGGACAAAATCAGTCGTTAAAAATGGGTGGCAGAATCGGAACGGATTTTGGATAGAATGACAAAATTTACAGAATCAGACGCACTGAAAATTAGTGTATTTTGTTCATTTTGTCATTCTGTCCAAGTTTCTTCTGCCTTTGAATGAAGATTTTTTACTATTAGGATTCATCAAAAACAGGTGTGGGAATTGACTGGATTCAACTGATAATGAACCCATGTCTCGTGCGCGTCCCATTGCCATTGTCAAAGGAGCCGGCGATCTGGGCTCCGGCGTTGCCTATCGTCTGTGGAAAAGTGGCTTTCGAGTGTTGTGTATTGATCTCGAAAAGCCAATGGTGATCCGGCGTATGGTGTCATTCGCCTCGGCGCTCTACACCAATCGCATTGCCGTGGAAGGCATTGTGGCGGCCAAGATCAGCTATACCGACGAGGCCGTGTATCTGTGGCAGCGCGAGACGATGCCGGTGATGGCCGATCCGGTGGCCCGCGCGGTCGAGGTGTTGCAACCCGAGATCGTAGTCGACGTGATTATGGCCAAGCACAATGTAAACACCAGGATCACCGATGCGCCCGTGGTCATTGCGTGCGGCCCAGGGTTCAAGGCCGGTGAGGTGTGCCATGCCGTGGTCGAAACCAATCGCGGCCACGATCTGGGCCGGGTGATTTGGACCGGCGCGGCCGAACCCAACACCGGTACCCCTGGCAAGGTCGGCGGTCAGGACACCTTGCGAGTGGTGCGCGCGCCTGTGGCCGGCATGTTCTATGGCCGCAAAGCCATCGGCGATAGGGTGAAACAGGGCGATCTGATCGCGACGGTGGGCACGACACCGGTATATGCGACGCTGGCCGGCGTGGTGCGCGGCATGTTGCACGACGGCGTGCACGTCACCGAAAACCTCAAAGTCGGCGACATCGATCCGCGCGGCGACACCCGCTACTGCTACACCATCTCAGACAAAGCGCTGGCGATTGGGGGTGGGGTGATGGAGGCCGTGTTTACTCTGCGCGACAAGTGGCAGGAGAAGCCGGGGTATGTGCCGTAACGGCGCAGAATCGGACTTTAGACAGAATGACAGAATGGACACTATAAGTGGATCGAATCTTTTATTTGGTTAATTCTGTCATTCTGTCCAAAATCCGATTCCCTCTAAAACGGCAAATTCATGGATCGGGTGAGCGCGGCTCGAAAGGCATCAATGGCCGCGATCTCGCCCAGTGTGAGCACCAATCCCAGCAGCATCGGCCCCACCAGTTGCACCAGGTGCTCGACCCGGCCCGCGCGGCGCGTGATCAGCATAAATAGCAGGCCGTTGACGATGGTCAGCAGCACCAGCACACTCAGGCCGCTCAACAGCGCAATCGGCCCATACAAAAAATTGGGTCGCCACAGCACGACCGCAATGAGTGCCAGCGCCACACCGATCAGCCGCGCAAAGGCCGTCCATGAGGGAATCACCGGACGGTCATCGCCATGCCGCCACACGGCCTGGTTAAACAGCGGCACCACAAACGCGCTGAGCGAGATGCCCATGAACGCGCCGGTGGTGAGCCGCAGCCAGTTTTGCGGCGGATAAATCAGGGGCGTCTGGCGCAGCAGTGCCACATACGAATTGAACCCATCGAACCCCCACAGCAGGAAGAAGGCCAGGAAGAACCAGATGAACGGCCGGCCGGGATATTGGGTGGCGCGATTGGGCAGCGTGGCGGCAAACAGAACCAGGCCGAGCAGGGCCGCGCCAAACATGCCGGTATCGCGCGCGCACACCGGCAGTTGGGCATTGTTGATGATGAACGAGCGTTCGGGGATGCGATGACACACGGCATAGCCCACCAGATCCAGCGGGGCCAGCCACTGCTTGGGCACCAGGGCAGCTAGCAGGCACAGCGCGAACAGGATGGCCGCAGGAGCCCAGGACGACAGACGAGATGGAGGAGTGATTGCAGGCGAAGTAGACACGGCTATTCAATCAATGGTCAATCGTCAATGCCAAATAGTCAATGCCGGGTTCACGGCCCACCCGGCCGGTTGACCAGCACAAACAACAAAATGATGATGATCGCCCACAGCAATACGCCATCGCTTTCGAGGAAGGGAAAGACCAGCCGCAGCGGCCGGGCCAGCCTTTGAATCGCGCCGGCCCACAATTCGTGCAACCAGCGCAGATTGAGCACATCGTCGGCACTCTGGCGCAACACATCGGCCCAATCCTGCCAACGCGTTTGAAACCACCACGCAGCGCCGCCGGCCGCCAACGCCACCAGCCAGATCGCCCAATCCAAAATGCTATTGCGCAACACCGGTTGGGCCAGGCCGGCCGCGCCGAGTAGCTGCGGCACCACCCCAAAGAGCACGGCCAGCAGGGCCAGAATCAACATGGGAGCCAGCTGCACAATCGGCGCAATGTAGCGGTTCATGTAGCGAGAGGGGCCGTCGAACGACATGTGAAGCGCGGCGGTGTTGAGGAACGCCACCCGCAGCACGGTCGCCGTCAGCATCGCCAACGAAATGGCCCATACGAGCAATAGCACGATGCCACCCAGGCCGCGTTCGACCAACTGACTGGGAACGCCGGCCCAACCCACAAAGCCTACCGTTAAGGGAAGGCCGATCAAGACCGCTGCCCCGGCGACGCGCAAATACAGCGCCATGCGCGTGCTCACAGGATCGCGGCTGTTGCCCCGGCTTTGCAAGAGTTCACTGCCCAGCAGCCACGCCACAGCCGCAGCCGCAATGGTGGCCGGTTGCTGCACGATCAAGCCCACAGCGGCCAGGAAGAACGCCGCGATGGACGCCAGCGATGTGCTGGCGCGAGAATCGGTGCTGAGCAACGCCAGCGCACTGGCCGAGAACAGGCTGATTGTGGCCAGCGTCACAAACCAGGTGTCGCGAAAGCCAGCGCCCAGATCCGGCAGGTGGGCGGCCAGCATGAGTGTGGCGCAGGCGCTGGCTTGCCACTGGCTCAGACTGGCTTTGTCGGCCGGGCTGCTAAGCGGGAAGAAGCCGCAGCGCAGGAACAAGGCCACGTCCAGGAAGGGCACCAGATAGCTTGCGATGCGGGTGAGCGGGAAATACAGGCTGTTGCCTTCGGTGGCATGCAGCGCGAGCACGCCGATGAGCACGACCAGGGACAGGCCGTGCATCAAAAGTTGCAACGCGGCCAGACGGGTGCGTCGTTTGGCCAGGATGACGCTGAGAAATGTGAACCCGTCCACCAAACCCAGGCCGATCACCAACACGGTCAGGCTGTTGGCGAAAGCGACCAACACCAGTGCGGTGAGCATGAGCGCCTGAAACAGGCTGGGGCCGGTATTGGGCAACTCGGCCGGACCCTGGCGCCACTGGCGGATGAGACTGGCGCCGGTCCACGCGATCAGGATGGCGGCGTTGGGCGGGAAGTTGCTCAGCACCAATGGCGCTGCTGTGACCGAGACCGGCGACCAGCCACCTATCAGCGTTTCAAACGACTCCAGACGCAGCACCCATGCGGCCGCAAATACAATCAGGGCTGCGATGAGGGGCGGAAAGACAGCCAAAAACTGAAAGCGGGAAAATCGGTAAAAAGTTTCCGAAAGCGCAACGGCAATTAAGGGGGCTACAAGCAGGCAAAGCAGAGCGATGAAGGCCAATAACGACACGCGCGCAGTCTATCATGTTGGCCTGTCGGTGTGGTAGAATCCCGCCGCTATAATTTCAGGAACTTGGAAGCGTTCTGAATGCGGTAAAGCGTTCAGAACACTTCTTGAATTAGCGGCTGGCAACTAGCGGGTTTCGCAGCGACTGGCCCTAGAGAATTTGAAGGAGTTTGATTCGTGGCTAATACACTTTCTGCACAACAGCGCGCCCGCAACAGTGCCCGCAAGGCCGTCTTTAACCGGCTGCATCGCTCACGCACGCGCACCTTTATCAAAAATACAAAGAACTTGATTGCTGGCAAGGATATTGACGGCGCCAAGATCGAAGCCGAGAAGGCCATCAGCGCGTTGGATAAGGCGGCCGGCAAAGGCGTCATCCACAAGAACAGCGCTTCACGCCGCAAGAGCCGTCTGATGAAGGCGCTCTTCAAGGCTTCGGTCAAGAAAGCAGCCTAGACGGTCCAGCGGAACGTCTCTACCAAAAACGCGCTTCGCAAGTTCAACTTGCGAAGCGCGTTTTTGTTTTTTTCAATTGCGGTCGTCCGTCATCCGTCATCCGTCGTCCAACGTCTGTCGTCCCGCTCACGCCACTTCGACGTAGATGAGCTCGGCCAGATTTCGGCCGAGTGAGTGCGTCTTTTGGGTGGTTTGCAGGACGATGGGGCCGCCGTAGGGCGCGATTTCCTTGAGCTCAATCTCGGCACCCGGCTTTAAGCCCTGCTCGCCCAAATACTTCAGCCAGTCGCTGTTGTCCGTATCGACACAGCGCACGATGCCGCGAGTGCCAGACTTCTGGTCAATCAGGCGCACATCATGCGCCTCGGGCAGGGTGCCATCCTTGTTGGGAATGAGGTGGCCGTGTGGGCAGCGGGTGGGGTGATCCAGGATGATGTCCATGCGATCCTCGAAGGCCTCGTTAATGGAGGTTTCCAGGGCATGGGCGTGCAGATCCACCTCGTGCCACTCGAAATGCATGACTTTGTGCAGGAACAGCTCGAGCATGCGGTGCCGGCGAATGATGCGGGTGGCGATACGCGTGCCCTTGGGGGTGAGCGTGGCCCCCTTGTAGGGAGTTAGCAACACCAGCTTGCGGTCGGCCAGGCGCTTGAGCATGACACTGGCACCCGACGGCGTCACACCCAACCGGGTGGCGATGTCGGTGGTGTTGGCCGATTCGCCCGTCAAGGTCAGCCGATAGATGACATCGAGATAATGCAACGTCGCATCGTTGACACTGACTTCATCGTGGCCAGCTGCAATATCCGCTTCAGTGGCGGCCGGTTTGGTTGCATTCTTGGTGCTTTGGGCACCTGCTTGTTTGCTCATTGGTCTGCCTGAAATCTGTGCCGTCCATTCCGGCATCAATATCAACTTGTCATCAACTTGTCACATTACGTCTCGGATTTCGTCTTGAATTAAACACCACAAAAACTTGACAGCGGTTAAATTCTACGGTTACACCGCGTATCCGTCAATCATCGCACGGCATAATTATCTAATCATTAGCGTCATTGGTGATTCGATATCCATTATGCAGGATAAAAGATTTGCTCCCCACCTAATTGCCCCTCGCCCTAGCCCCCCCCTCGCCCTAACTGAGGGTTTGTTTGAGCCAGAAGCGGCAAACGGGTCAACAGCCTAACCCGAAAATGGCCTGGCAACCTCGAATCGACAGCCGATTCGTGGTTTCCAGGCCGTTGGTTGTAGCGAAGCCCGGATTTTGCGCTCCGGTCATGCGCTAGGTAATCCTGGCGCGATCACCATCCAGGCCTGATGTCTGGGCGAGTGTGTGGACCAGCAGG
>JBBQST010000251.1:0-6993 GCA_038213625.1 Thermoflexales bacterium | reverse complement strand
CCGTGGGCCAGCCGCGACCACAGATCTCGGCTCTGCCGGTCGGTGCCCAGCCAGTGCCTGGCTGAGGGCGGTTTCATGACCTGGCCGCGGTCGGGCGTATAGGGATCGTAGCGGGCCAGCAGCGGCGTGCGCTTGCAGTTGGCGTTGGCCCAACAGTCTGGCCGCAGCAGGAAGTCATCGGCAAACAGCGCCATCACCACCCAGAATAACACCAGGATCGCGCCGGCCAGCGCTGCCTTCGAGCGCACCAGCAAGCCGAAGCCCTCGCGCAACCGGCGCAATCGCGGTGGCCGTCGCGCTGGAGCCGTAGCCGGGGTGGGTAATGCAGGTTGAGCGATTGCCATATTCGTTAGTTGCTAGTGGCTGGTTGTTGGTCGCTGGTTATTCCCCGTCGTAGGTCGTCCGTCATCGGTCGTCTCTTTCTGCTCTACGCATACCGAATCCGTGGGTTGATGTAGGTGTAGATCAGATCGGCCACCAATTGCGTGCTCACGGCGATGATGACCAGGATCATGGCCGCGGCTTCAATCGCGAACACATCCTTGAACAGCGCCGCCTCTAACACGTAACGGCCGAGGCCAGGGAAGCCGAACAGCGTCTCCACCACCACGATGCCGCCCATCAGCCAGTTCACGTGCAAAATGATGACCGTGATCGGGGCCATGAGCGCATTTCGTAGGGCGTGCTTGAACACGATTCGCCAGCGCGGCAATCCTTTTAAGGTGGCCGTGCGAATGTAGTTGGTGCGCATCACCTCAACCATGCTGGCCCGCGTGATGCGCAGCACGTAACCCAGCTCGATCAGCGACAGCGTAATCACTGGCAGAATCAATAATTGTGGGTCAGTGAAGATCGTGGTGTCGCTGGTGGTGACAACGGCACCGGGAAACCAACCCAGCCACGTTGAAAAGATCAGGATGAGAAAAATGCCGCTGGCAAATTCGGGCGTGGCGGTGGCGACCAGGCTGGTGATCGACAAAAAGCGGTCGATGAACTTGCCCTCGTTCAAGCCGGCAATCAACCCCAGCAATAACGCCAACGGCATGACGATGAGGAAGGCGATACCGGCCAAAAATGCGGTATTGATGAGCCGGGGCACAATTGTTTCGGCCACAGGCCGGCGGGTGAAAAACGACACGCCGGGATCGCCTCGCAACAAGCCACGTTGCAGGGGAATGTATTCGCGCGGCGCGCCGACGCTGTTTTGCCAGGTGGCTTTGGTCAGCGTCCACTCCACGTTCTGCTCGCCCTTGACCCACATCGCGCCGCGACCTTCCTGATCGACCCCCCAAAACACATCGTAGCCGTCCTGCTTTTTCCAGGCATCCTCGCCCAGCACCACGTCTTTTAAGGTGCCGTCGGCCTGTCGCTCGGCGCGCACCATGACCAGGCCGTCCTTGGAGTAGTTCTGGTAGAGCGTGCCATCGGGCTGCACCGCCCACCAACTGTAACGATTGTTGGAGTCGTCATAGGTCTGGCGAACGGGGTTGCCGATGTATTGTGCCGCCTGCCAGTCACTGCCAATGATCCAGCGCACATAGCGGGTGAGCACCGGCTGATCAAGGCCGTTCTGTGCGTTGAACGATGCCTCCTGCTGCGGCGTAATCGTATTGCCCAACGAGTTGACCGCAATGTTGCCGGGTGCCACTTCCGAGATGAGGAAGATCGCGGCCGAGACCACGAACAGCGTAATCAGCAAAAAGAAAATACGGCGAACGAGGAATCGAATCATGATCAATACAACTCCATGGCTTCAAGCCGACACCATGACACGGCGTTCTCGATCAGCAGCAAATGCCAGGCAGGCTCGAATATCCTGCTCTGTCAGGTCAGGATAGTCTTCCAAAATCTCGATATGGCTCATGCCCACCGACAGCCAGCCCAGCACATCAGACACCGTAATGCGCATGTGGCGGATGCAAGGGCGTCCGCCGCGTTTGCCGGGTTCGATGGTGATGATTTTTGTATAGTCCACAGTCGGTGTCATGGTCGAAAATCTAAGTAAGTCGCCAAAAGTTCTTGTTCACCCCTTCGGCGTCGTTCCCCCTTCGACTTCGCTCAGGGCAAGGCTTCGACTCCGCTCAGGGAACGGGCTTGCGAGGGCCTCGGTGGCTGAGCGGAGTCGAAGCCACCAGGGTGACGGGAACGTCGGAACTTTTGGCGACCTACTTAGTTTAATGACTGCGTAATCAAAAAGTCAAAAGTCTTGAGTCTCCAGACTCAAGACTTTTGACTCATCACTCATCACACGCACTCTATCCGTTCAAGTAAAAACTTCCGCTTACTTCGCGTCCGGGTCCAGCCAGGCTTCGCGCCAGAGCTGGTAGTGGGTGGGGTGGGCCGGCGCACCCTGTAGCTTGGGCAACTTGATGTTCCACACGTTCTGCCACCACGCAATCGAAATCGAGCCGCGCTCCATCTGGATGCGCTCGATGTCCTTCATGATGGCGCGGCGGGCTTCAAGGTCAAGCGTGCCTTGAGCCTTCTTCAGCAGAGCCATGAATTCCTCATCCACCCAGCGGCTCTCGTTCCATGGCACAGGCGCACCTGTGCTATCGGCAATGTAGGCCAGCGGCAACACCATCACACCCAGCGGCCGGTGTGTCCAGGGCGTGATGCCCACGGCCGTCTCGGTCCACTTGTCCCAATAACTGTTGTTGGGCATGGTGTCCAGTTCGATTTCGAAGCCGCCGGCTTTGGCGCTTTCTTTCAACGTCTCGGCATAGGCCACCGCATCAGTCCAGCCGGTGCCAACGCTGATCTTGAGCGCAACGGGCGTGGTCACGCCCGCTTCCTTTAGCAGCGCCAGTGAACCTTCCGGGTCATACTTGGGCGGGTCCATCGGTGCATATTCGGGATGCACCGGAGCCACGTGGAAGTCGGCACCGAGCGCGCCCTCGCCGAAATAGGCGGTGTCCAGAATGGACTGGCGATCCTGCACCTTCTTGAAGGCCTGGCGCACCTTGTTGTCCTTCCATGGATCCTGGTCGACGCGCACGCGCAACACCCGCACCTGCGAGGTCGTGATCGGCTCGACCACGATGCCGTCCTTGTCGCGCAAGGCCAGGAAGGTATCGACGGTGGGGTCGTAGATGGTGTCGATCTGGCCGCTTTGCAGCGCCGACACATAGGCGGTCTGGTCGTTGCCGAGGTCGATGTACTCGATGCCATCCAGATACGGCAGCGGCTTGCCATCAGCGCCGTTCTGCCAGTAGCCATCGCGCGCACTGACTTTGACCCGCTCGCCGACCTTGTATTCGTCCAGCTTCATGGGGCCGGTGCCGGGATTCTTGAGCGTGGTCAGGTCGCCGTTGAAGCTGCGGTGCATGATCTGGGCCGGGTAGTGGAACAGGGTTTCCGGCACATCCAATTTGGGGCCGTCCAGCATCAACTTGACCGTGTAATCGTCCACCGCCGTCACACCCTCGATCTTCAAAAAGCCTTCCCACAGGCCGAGGATCGACGACTTGGTTTCGGGCAGCAACCACTCTTTGAAGTTGAACAAAACATCTTCGCTGGTGAACTCGTCGCCATTGCTCCACTTGATGCCCTTGCGTAGGAACAGCGTCCACTCGGTGAGCGCGTCATTCACTTCCCACTTTTCGAGCAGATACGGCCGGGTCACATTGTCGGGGCCGGTCTCGGTGAGATATTCGTAGACCTGGCGGAACTCATTGCTGTCGAACACCCATGAGAAACGAGCGGGGTGATCGACGGCCGGCACTTGAATGCCCACTTTCGCCACACCACCACGTTTGATCGCACCGGCGGCTGGGGCAGTAGTTGCGGCAGCCTCGGGAGCAGCGGTGGCTTCGCCGGCAACGGGAGCCACGGTCGCGCCCGCAGTGGTCGCGCCCGCAGTGGTCGCGCCAGCAGCAGGTGCGGCAGCCGGTGGTGCTGCGGGCGCGCAGGCGGCCATGGCGTAGGCCGTGCTGGCACTGACACCAAGCAGGGTGGCCGTGCGCAGAAAATCGCGCCGGCTGATGCGCCCCGCCTTCAATTGCTTTTGCAATCCAGGCACGGCAGAGTGGATCTTTTCCTCGCGTATGGTCATGGTGGTTCTCCTTTCAGTTCAAACAATAGCGCTTACTACAAAATAAATAGCACGGCTCAAACTCAAACGGGGAGTGACGGTTGGCCGTGCCAATGGCTGAGCTAGCAGGTTTGCCAGCGGCACTGAAGTGTAACAAATCGTTGAACACATTGGCCGCGGCGGGTGTGCCATGCAATGTAGTAACGGCGTGCGAAATTGTCAAACCGGTTTAGTTGGATCAGGGGCTGTTAGCGGCGGTGAACGTCCAGCATCCAAAACCGGTGTGCCGGTGCCGAGCAGAGTCAGGCGCATAGGGTCATCAAGCAGCCGAGTGTGCCAGTAACACTTTTGCAAACGGCTGTGCATCAATGTTGCCGCCGCTGAAGATGACGCCCACGCGTTCATGGGGTTGGGCGTGTTTAACCGCGCCGGCCAATGCCACGGCCCCAGCCCCTTCTGCGGCGTTGTGGGTGCCGATATAGATCGCGCGCATGGCCGCTTCAATCTCGGCTTCACTCACCGTGATCACATCGGCCGCACCGGCTTTCACCAGTTGCAGCGATGGCGCCATCACGCCGCGGGTCGCCACGCCGTCGGCAATGCTGTAGGCGGGTCCGGTTGTCACGGTTTGGCCCGATTGGAACGCCAGTTGCCATGCTGGAAAATTCTCGGACACCACGCCGATGATGCGGGTCTTGAGATTTAAGGCATCCCGAGCCGCCATCAACCCGCAAATGCCAGAGCCGCTGCCGATGGGCACATACACCGCATCTAATGGCGGCGCGCCGCGAAACAGTTCGAGTGCGTAGGTGCCAACACCGGCGATCAACTCGCGCCGGAAGGTGCTGATGTATTCGAGGCCGCGCTCCCTGGCCAGTTCCATGGCATGGTCACGGGCGGTGTCAAAATCCTCGCCAAATTCGATTAGGGTCGCGCCCTGCGCTCGCATGGCCGCGTTCTTCTCCACACTGTTCCCAAACGGCACCACGATGGTGCAATCCAGCCCATGCCGTTTGGCGCTGGTGGCCAGGCTCTGGCCGTGGTTGCCGCGAGTGGCGCTGATGATGCCGCGCAAGTCTGGCCGCTCGTGCTTGAGATGATGCATCAGCACAATGCCGCCGCGCACCTTGAATGCGCCGGTCGGCGTGTGATTCTCGTGTTTCACCCAAATTTCACGGCCATACTGCTCGTTCAACAGCGGCCAGGAATATTGGGGGGTGGGTGGCATGATCTGGTAGATCAACTCGGCAGCGGCTTCGAGGTCGGCAAGCGTAATGGGGTTCATGTTTTCTGCTATTGGTTTCTCAAAGGAAAGTCTTTGAGTAACACCGTCATTCCCGCGAAGGCGGGAATCCAGGCGTAACCCCGACGTGACCATGGTTGGCAGTTCTGGATTCCCGCCTTCGCGGGAATGACGTGGCTACGAAAAGTCTTTCCCTTGACAGACTATTTTGACGATGTCAAAGAAATGAGATTAGGCTTTCATTCGCAAGCTCTTGGCATCAAACACAGGCTCGTCACTCACCACGGCCGGCAAGCGCGTGCCCAGAAATTCGATCTCGACAGCCGTGCCAGTCCTGGCAAACTCAATCGGCAAATAGCCATAGGCGATGAATTTGCCGATGCTATAGCCGTAGTTGGCGCTGGTGACATAGCCGAGCCTGGTGCCGTTGCTAAAGATGGGTTCTTTGCCGAGCAATGCGCCGGGGCCGGTCAACGTCAGGCAGCACAGTTTTTGTTTCACGCCCTCGGCTTTGGCTTTTACCAATGCCTCGCGACCCAGAAAATCGCCCTTGTCCAACTTCACGGCAAAGCCGATGCCGGCCTCGTACGGGTTGTAGTCGGTGTGGATATCCGCCCCCCACAGCCGGTAGCCCTTCTCCAGCCGCAGCGACTCGAAGGCCGCCATGCCGCCTGCGATCACCCCGTGCGCGGCCCCGGCCTCCCACAAGGTATCCCAGAGCCCCAGCCCGTATTCGGGTGGCGCGTAGATCTCCCAGCCGAGCTCGCCGATGTAGGAGAGGCGAGCCGCCAGGGCCGGGATCGGCCCGATCGCGATCCGCCGGGCGCTGAAATAGGGGAAGGCCTGATCGGACAGGTCGTCGTCGCAGACCGCGCGCAGCAGGTCGCGGGCGCGCGGCCCCCACAGCCCAATGCAGCAGGTGCCGGAGGTGGTGTCGTGGATCTGTACCGAGCCATCGGGTGGCAGGTGCAGCCGCAGCCAGGCCAGGTCCCGCGGTCCGCCGCCGCCGCCCGTCACCACCAGGAAGCGGTGCTCGGCCAGGCGGGTGATCGTCAGGTCGGACTGGATGCCGCCGGCCTTGTTCAGCAGCGCCGTGTAGGTGACCTTGCCCGGCGGCGTGTCCATGCGGTTGCTGGCCAGCCCCTCCAGGTAGGCCAGCGCGCCCGGCCCTGCCACTTCAAGGGTGGTGAACGGTGTCAGGTCGAACATCGCCACCCGCTCGCGCGCGGCCTGGTGCTCGGCCCCGGCGATCGGCGACCAGCCGCGCGCCGCCCAGCCGGTGCGCGGCGGCACGGGATACGTTTCCAGCAGCCGCTCGTTGGCCGCGAACCACTGCGGGCGCTCCCAGCCCGCGCCCTCGAAGCACACCGCGCCGAGGTCCAGCAGCCGCTGGTGGAAGGGGCTACGACGCAGGTTGCGCGGCTCCTCCAGCTGCTGCAGCGGGTGGATGATATCGTAGACCTCGCGGAACTGCTGCGCACTGCGGGTGCGCACATACGAGCGGGTGGTGGCGTGCGGCTGGAAGCGATTGAGGTCCATCTCCCGCAGGTCCAGGCTTGGCGCGCCCTCCACCATCCACTCCGCAATCGCCTTGCCGACCCCGCCCGCGTGGGTGATCCAGACCGCCTCGGCCACCCAGAAGCCGCGTACATCGGGCGACTCGCCGAGAATGGAGTGGCCATCCGCGGTGAACGAGAAGATACCGTTGATCGCGTAG
>JBBQST010000250.1:0-6997 GCA_038213625.1 Thermoflexales bacterium | reverse complement strand
CGTCATTCCCGCGCAGGCGGGAATCCAGGCCTCGATCTACTGTTGTGTCGGGGTTACGCCTGGATTCCCGCTTGCGCGGGAATGACGTGGTTACGTAAAGTCTTTCCCTTGACCCACTACTTGGGTCTAGACTTCTTTGGGCACAGTCAAATAGAACGTGGTGCCTTTTCCCAGGGTGCTCTCGGCCCAAATAACCCCGCCGTGTGCCTCAATGATGTGCTTGGCAATCGCCAGGCCCAGGCCGGTGCCGCTCTGGCCACGGGCGCGATCCACTTTGTAGAACCGCTCAAAAATGCGCGGCAATTCATCGGCCGGAATGCCGGTGCCAGTGTCGCTCACCCCAATTAATAGCCGGTCATCCAGGTCGAGTGGAGCGGGTGGATGAAGGTGAATAGCCGGCGCGCCAGTCACTGCATCCCTCTCGACCACAAACACGCTGACCGTGCCCTTCTCGGTGAACTTGATGGCGTTGTGCACCAGATTCGACAACACCCGTTGAATCTGAGTCTCATCGAACAAGGCCCGTGTCTCCACGTCCACGGCATTGACCAACTGTAAGCCGGCCCGTTCGGCCTGGGGTTGCAGCCGCGAGAGCACATCGGCCGCCGTCTCATACACCGACGCGCGCACCATGCGCATGGGCAACTGGCCCGATTCGATCAGCGACAGGTCATAAACCTCCTGCGCCAACTGGGTCAGGGTGTCGGTTTGATCACTGATGCGCGAGAGGGTTTGTTCCTGTTGAGGGGTGATCTGGCTGCCGCTGCGGCGCAGGGTGTCCAGCAAGAGGCGAATCGCCGTCAGTGGCGTGCGCAACTCGTGAGAGATATTGGCCACGAAATCCCGGCGGGCACGGCCGAGCCGTTGCAGCTCACTCACATCACGCAACACCAGCACGGCTCCGCCCGCCAGGGTGCCCGCCATACTGCGAAAGAGCCGGCTGTTCAAGGTCAGCTCGCGTTCCACTCGGTCGCCGGCAATGGCTTCGGCCGCCAGGCTGTCCAGCTCATACGAGCGCGCCACTTCCATCAACGTTTTGCCGACCTCGCAGGTGGACAATAGTTTTTTGGCCGCTGCGTTGTGGGTGATGATGCGATGCTGCAAGTCGATAAACAGAATGGGATCGGGTACCGCTTCGATCAGCACGACGATGGATTCATGGGTCGTGGCAAGCTGCTGTTGCAGCAGCGCCATCTGGTTCAGCGTGTCGCGTGGGATTTGTTTGTTGAGGAGATCCTGCTCGGCTTCGCGTGTGCGTTGCACCTGCCGCGACAACAGAAAAATAGCGACCAGTAACAGCCCCAGCAACAGCCAATTCAGCCACATAAGTTTTGTTTTTACCGTGTGCGTATTAAGTCTGGATCATCGGTGTGAGGTTGCGGCGTGATGCGACCTCAGGCGGTTGATGCAGGCGTGGTGCGGGCGGCCCGGCGGCGCAAATGCCACACCGACACGAAGATGGCCGACAGAATCAACATCAACGCCGTCCACAGACTGATGGCGCGCCAACGGCTGGGGGGATGCGGCCACGGGCTTTCGAGCAATTGAGACTTGGATCGCTCGATAAATTCGCGTCGAGGCTGAATCGGCCCGACACACACAGCATCATTCAGCCGCGATTCCAGCCAGGCTACATCTTCAACCGTGAGTTTTGTTTTCGGCATACCAAATTTAAGTCGTTAGTTATTAGTTGTTAGTGGTTAGTAGGAACAATTCATACTCGCTCTTAACTCTTAACTAATGACTAATCACTAACAACCAAAACTAACCACTAACCACCACCTGCATCAGCTCGCGCAATTGCGCCAGCGTGCGGTGATACAGCGATTTGATCGCGCCCTCGCTACGGCCCATAATTTGACCAATCTCGATATTTTGCAGTTGCTGCACAAATTTCAATACGACCAGTTGTTGCCGCTCTTCCGGCAGCTTGCGAATCGCATCGATCAACCGCTTGCGCTCGCGTTCATTGTCGATGCGTAAATCGGCGGCATCGGCGTCATCCTCGGCATGGGCCGGCGCATAGGTGTAGCCCGACTCCAGATCCATCTCGTCCAGCGGCACCGATGGATGCCGGTGGCTGTCGCGGTGGTAATTGGCTACCACGTTGTGAGCGATGCGATAGAGCCAGGCCATGAACGGCAGGCCGCGATCGTTGTAGTTGTGAATATGTTTGAGTGCGCGCGCAAACACACGCGCAGTCAGATCCTCCGTGTCTTCTACACTCCCCACCCGGTAATACACATACCGGTAAATGTCGGCCACGTGCCGCTCATACAACTCGCCAAATGCCTCGCGCGACACGCGGGCGCTTTTGGCCAGATCCATGTCAGACGGCACGCCCGCCTCGCCCGTCTGGGTAGCCGCTGTTATCGAGGGGTCGTGTTCGGCGTTGCGCTCCGCATCGCTCTCGATACCGTTCTCCATGTCGCTTTCCATGGGAGAAGCAGCGTTGCGAGCCACCGCGAGTAATAACACTGGAAGGAAGCTAAAGATGTGCATACGAACGTGCGCAAGTCAATTGCGCGTAGTCATTATAATTTTGTCGGCCCACTCTCGCCTGGTTTTTGGTCGCAGTTGCGCACATGCGCCAAAAGTGAGACGGATTTAGTGCGATGGGCCCGAACTATGCTCATTTCTGTTGTCATTCCAACCTGGAACGGTGCGCATCATCTGCCCGTTTGTCTCGCGGCGTTGCGCCGCCAAACCCTGACGCCCTACGAAGTCATTCTGGTGGACAATGCCTCCAGCGACCCTACCCGCCAATTGCTGGCCAGCGACTACCCTGAGGTCAAACTGATTGCCCTCGGCGCAAATCTTCGCTTTGCGGGCGCGTGCAATGCTGGCATTCGGGCTGCGCGCGGCGAGGCCATTGCCCTGCTCAACAACGACACCGAGGCCGATGAACACTGGCTGGAGCGCGTGGCCGCGACCTTTGCCCGGCATCCCGAAGCCGGCTTCGTAGCCAGCAAGCTGCGTTTGTTCGACCGGCGCGAGCTCCTCCATAGTGCTGGCGATTTCTACAGTGTTCGGGGGGTGCCCGGCAATCGGGGGGTGTGGCAAAAGGATGAAGGCCAGTTCGACACGCCGTTTGTGTTCGGCGCGTGCGGCGCAGCCAGTGTGTATCGCCGCGACATGCTCGACGCCATCGGCCTGCTCGATGAGGCCTTTGAGTTCTCGTGCGAGGACGTGGACCTGGACTGGCGCGCCCAGTTGGCCGGCTACAAATGCGCCTTCGCCCACGATGCCATTGTGTATCACAAAGTCAGCGCCACCGGCGGCGGCACGCTCAACAGCTATTACGACGGCCGCAATTTCATCTGGCTGCTGGTGAAGGATGTGCCGGGCGAGATCTGGCGCGCGCACTTCGGCCACATTCTGGGCGAACAGCTCAAGATCACCCGCGATGCGCTTGTCGCCTGGCGAGGCGAGGCAGCGCGCAACCGCCTCAAGGGCCAGTGGGCCGGCCTGCTGGGCGTGCCGAAGATGCTGCGAGCGCGGCGAAAGGTGCAGCAATCGCGCACCGTGTCGGCTCAGGAGATTAAGGCGTTACTGAGTCAATGATGTATGCAGCAACCTTGAGGAAGTGAAGCCAAGGTGAGATGTCAGACGTTTAGGAAGACGTCTGACATCTAAATCGTTGTTACCTCAGCAACGCCCGATACACCTCCACCGTCGCATCGGCCACGCGCTGCATGGTGAAGTGGGCTTGCACACGCGCACGGCCCTTGCGACCCAGCGCCTCGCGCAGTTGGGGCTGATCGCGCAGGGTTATTAGCTGATGCCCCAATGCCTCACTGTCGCCCTCAGGGAAAATCAAACCGGCATCGCCAATGACGTTGGGAATCTCGCCGCTGTCGGAGCCGATCACCGGCACGCCGCACGCCATCGCCTCGGTGAGCACGCGCCCAAACTGCTCCTTCCAATTGGGTTGGGTAATGGACGGCAACACCAGTACATCGAATTGGGGATACAGCGCGGGCATCTCCGTCGATGGCACCATTGGCCAAAACGCCACCTGGGTTGTCACTCCCATTTGCAGCGCCTGATCTCGCAAAACGGGCTCACTCGGCCCCTCGCCGACAATGATCAGGCGCGCGTCGGGCAGGCCGCGCAACGCCTCAATTGCCAGCGCAAAGCCTTTCTCGGGGCGTAACCGGCCTACGCAACCCAGGGTGAAAGGCCGGGGCGGCGGGTTCTCTTGCGGCACAAAAATCTGGTCATCGACGCCAAATTGCGGGATCACCCACATCGGCTTGCGAAAGCCCTTGCGCAGCCACACCTGCCCGGCCTCGCTATTGCCCACGATGGCACCATTAACGCCGCTCATCACCGTCTTTTCCATCAGCGAAAACGGCGGCGGGTAGTTGCGTTGAATATTTTGCCAGCTAAAAAACAAGGTTCGAGGTTGCCTGGGCAGGTGTTGTGCCGCGCGCAGCGCCAGCCATGTCGCCAGGTTATACGGCTCCTCGTCGATATGAAAAACATCGGGCTTAGCCTGGGCTAATTCCCTGCCGAGCGTAGGGTAATGGTGGAGGTGAAAATTGCCATTCAGCCGGATCGGCAGCGTGCGCAGGGTGTAGCCTTGAGTATGTGCGCGCTGGAGCGGGGTCTGCTCCCAGGCTGGCGGAACCAGCACCGTCAATTCAACGTCCGGATGTGCCGCGATCAGCTCGCATTTGCGCTGATATGCGCCGACCACCAGCGCCTTGGACAGCAAAGTAACGCGCATTGTGATGATTGTATGGGGATTCCCTGTTGATTGAAGCCGCAGCATGACCGGGGTCGATACAATCACGCACATGGCACGCACAAGGGCAAACCCAATTCAGCAAACTTCATGAAATTTGTCTCAGCCACTATTTCCGACATCGCCGATTTCGCAACCGCTGAACCGGCCGAACAGCCTCGCGCGCTCGCGGATGAGCTGGCGCGTCAGATTCACGACCAATGGCATTGGGATACGCCGGATCAGCCGGACGGCAATGATCAAGTCGATCAGGTCATTGACCTGGCCATTGTTTATCTCTCGACCCAATGTGCGCTGCACGCCGAGGCGCTGGTCGCCGAGTTGCGCCACGCCCTGAACATCAAAACGCTCATCGGCTGCTCGGCCGAAAACGTCATCAGCCCCGATTGCGAGCACGACAACGAGGCCGCCATCACGCTGCTGGCCGCGCGGCTGCCGAATGTGCAGGTGACGCCGTTCTACCTGCGGGTGAACAGCGTGGACTCTTGGAACGAGATGATGGACAGCACCGAAACCTTTCGTGCGGCCCTGACCGTGCCCGCTGCGCCGGCGTTGTTTGTGCTGCTGGCCGATCCATTTAGCGCGCCGGTTGAGTCTTTGTTGGAGGCGTTCAATACTTATTATGCGGGAGTGCCCGTGGTCGGCGGTCTGGCCAGTAGCGCCCATCAGGCCGGCGACAACGTCCTGATCATGAATGAGCAGGTCGCGCATGTCGGCGCGGTCGGTCTGGCCCTCAGCGGCGCGCTCACCGCTGATATCGTGGTGTCGCAGGGTTGCCGGCCGATTGGCCCCACCTATAAAGTCACCGGCGCAAGTGAGGATTTGATTTTTAGCCTGAACGGGGGCTCGCCGCTGAAGCAGGTTCAGGCCATGGTGGATGAGCTGGCCGAGTCCGAGCGGGCGCTGTTGCACAACGGCCTGTTCATCGGCCGGGCCGTGCGCAAACCTTCAGCCGCGACCGAGGATGTGCTGGGCCGCGGGGATTTTCTGATTCGAGCCGTGATGGGCGTGGACCAGACCACCGGCGCGATCTCGGTCAGCGACCAGTTGAAGGATGGCGAGATTGTGCAATTTCATGTCCGCGACGCCCGCACGGCCGAAGAGGACCTTGAGCTCATGTTGACCCCGCAGGCCTTTTCGGATGCGCCGGCCGGTGCGCTGCTGTTCTCGTGCAACGGGCGGGGCATGCGGTTGTTCGATCACCCCAACGGCGATATCCGCGTGATTCAGGAAGCCCTGGCCGAAGACGACTTGATCCCCGTGAGCGGGTTCTTCTGCGCCGGCGAATTTGGCCCCATCGGTAACCGCAACTTCCTGCACAGCCACACGGCCAGCATGGTGCTGTTTAGGCCGGTCGAAGAGGGGGGGAATGCGGAAGGGGGAATGCGAAAGGAGGAAAGGGAATAGAATTTCGCTCCTTTCCCCCTTCCGCATTCCGCATTCCCCTTTTTTCTTACCATCGTGCTGATTCAAAAACTCGTCCGCTGGCTCCCGCTCGTCGTCATTCTTGCAGGCGGCGCGTGGCTGCGGCTGTATCACGTGGGCGAGTGGCCGCCCGGCCTCTATCGCGATGAGGGCTTCTATGGCCTGGATGCGTTGCGCGTGCTGCGTGGCGATTTCCATTTATTCTTTGCCGCCAATAATGGCCGCGAGGGGTTGTTCATTTATTTGCTGGCCGCCGGCATCGCCCTTCTGGGCCGCACGCCCGAGGCCCTGCGCATCGTCTCGGCCAGCGTTGGCATCGCCACGATTCTGGCCATCTTCTTTGCGGCGCGCAATCTGTTCTCGCACCGCGTGGGTGTGCTCAGCGCCGGCATTCTCGCCGTCACGTTCTGGCATGTTGCGCTGAGTCGGGTGGCGTATCGCGCCATTACCTTGCCGCTGGTGCTGTGTCTGATGGTGGCGTTTGGCGCATATGCGTTCACGGCCCATGTCTCCAGCCGGCGTGTCCAGGTCGCGGCTTTTGTGGCCGGCGCGCTCTTTGGGCTGTGCTTCTACACCTACACCTCGGCCTCGTTCGTGCTGGTATTGCTGATTGGGTTTGGGTTGCTCCAGATTCGCGCGCTGATGCGGCTGCCGCGCGCCACGGCCCTATCGGCCTTGCTTGGCGCAGTCCTGGCGCTGGCGCCGTTGCTGTTCTGGCTCACCCAGCACAGCGATCTGTATCTGGCGCGTGCCGGACAGGTCTCGATTCTGAATCCCGTCATCAACAACGGCGATTTACCCGGCACATTGCTCGCTCATATA
>JBBQST010000249.1:0-7041 GCA_038213625.1 Thermoflexales bacterium | reverse complement strand
TGGTGGTGGTCATGGTTGGAGTATTTACAGAGATTCAGTTCACTCAGGACAGCTCTCAGACGTGTCCCACACCGTTTATGCACAGCTTGTGCACAATTCAGCCGTTACAAGGTTCCGTTTGGGCTGATGAATCCCCACTATTTCAAATGTTTCACGTGAAACATTGACAAACAAAAAGCCCAGCACAGTGGCCGGGCTTCGCTAATAAACATGCGCCTAGCAGGATTTGAACCCACAACCCTTTGATCCGAAGTCAAATGCTCTATCCATTTGAGCTATAGGCGCGAATGTGCACGCAAGTATGCGCGCAAGCATGGCAAATTTACCACGATTGACACACGATTGCCATACCCTTATCATGCTTGGTGTGTTGCCGGGTCTTGCGCGGCGGAAGACTTCGAATCCCGCCAGGATCGGAAGGTAGCAACGGTAAGGAGACCCTTTTGGGTGTCGCAGGGTCGCCTGGCAACACATTTCTGTTTAGCCTTATGCCCAAATTTCAGACATCGACACCAGACCAGCTGAATCGACGCTGGCGCTGGCTGGCGATTCCTTGCATCCTGGGCCTGTTGAGCTTGCTCACAGCTGGCTACTTCATCACTTTCACCCATGCGACTGTCGTAGATGGAACGGACCGAATCGACATTCGCACTCATCAACGCACCATCGAAGCTGCACTGCGCGAGGCCAATATTGAGTTGCTCCCCGAGGATGCCGTCTCACCGGCGTTGGAATCTCCACTCAGCAACAACAGCACGATCGAGATCAAACGCGCCCGGCTCGTTCGTATTCGCCTGGGCGAGAACGATGAGCGTCTGGTGCGCACGCAGCGCGCCACCGGCCGCGAACTGCTGGCCGAAATCGGCCAAACGCTCGGCATCAATGACTACATCAGTGTCAATAATGCCAATGTCGGCACTAATGTCGGCATTGATGACACGCTGGTGCAAGGCCAGCCTGCGCTAACCGGCCCTCAGACAGGACGCCAAACCTCGGCAGAGGTGTATTTGCGCAAAGCGGTGCCGGTTTCAGTGATCGAGAACGGCAGCGCACCGCTCATCAAACAGACTGCGGCCCGGACGGTGGGTGAAGCATTGATGCAAGCCGGTCTGATTGTGTATCTGGCCGACACGGTCACGCCCGCGCTCGAAACACCCATTCGCCCCAATCTGGAGATTCGAGTGGAGCGCGCCAAGCCCGTGAGTGTGGTGGTGGACGGCCGCCGCCTGCGCACCCGCACCCATAACGGCACCGTGGGTGAAGTCTTGGCCGAGCTCAATGTCGTGCTCTACGATCAGGACTATGCCCGGCCCGCGCTCGAATCCCCCATCACCCCCGACACCGAGATTCGGGTGGTGCGCGTGACCAACGCCGTGGAAGTGCAGCAGGACTATGTCCCCTTCGAGACGCGTTGGGAGCCCGATCCCACCCTGGAAATTGACAACCAGATCGTGGGGCAGGAAGGCGCGCCCGGTGTGCAGGAACAGCGCACGTTGGTGACCTATGAAGACGGCCTGGAAGTGAAACGCGAGGTGATTGCCGATTTCACCGCCAGCGACCCGCAACCCAAGATTTACAACTACGGCACCAACGTGGTCTTGCGCACGCTGAACACGGCGCAGGGGCCGGTGACGTATTGGCGGGTGATTCGCATGTTGGCCACTTCGTATTCCAAGAGCACAGCCGGTGTGTCTCGCTCGGCGGCCTGGTTTGGCAAGGTGCGCTGCGGCATGGACATGCGGCATGGCATCGTGGCCGTGGATCCGGGCGTGGTGGATCTGGGCAGCAATGTGTATGTGCCGGAGTACGGCGTCGGCAACGCGTGCGATACCGGCAGCGCCATTAAGGGCAAACGGATCGACCTGGGTTACGACGATGACAACTTGCAACTGTGGTATCGCTGGACCGACGTGTATCTGCTTTCGCCCCCACCCGCTGACATTGATTACATTCTCGACGACGACGTGGACGATTAAAAAGAGTCTTTCTGATCATCACAACCATTCGTGCCAACTCGTGCACGTGACACGTTTGACGTGCGCGTGCACGAGTCCTTTTCCTCATCAACTTGCAAGCCGGGTTAGGTAGAATTCGCCGTCCAGGTTGCAGCCATTTGGGCCAACTGGGTCACCATGAGCAAAATCAAAAGCCAGCTCCACGCATTCGGCGTCAGTCCCCACAAAAGCCTGGGGCAAAACTTTCTAGTGGATGAGGGAGTGGCACTGAAGATCGTGGCCGCGGCCGAGTTCCAACCCGGCGACATCGCCATCGAGATTGGGCCCGGCACCGGCGCGCTCACCCGCTTTCTGAGCGAGGCCGCGCAGCACGTGTTTGCCATCGAGTTGGATGCGCGCCTGTTGCCTGTGCTGGAGTCGAACGTGGCCGGCGTTACCAACCTGACCATTGTTCAGGCCGACGCGCTGGAGGTTGATTTTGGGGCCCTGGTTGCGACTTTAAACCTGCCGAGTTCTCCCCCCCCGATCATTCGGTTCGTGGCCAATTTGCCCTACTACATCACGGCCGTGGCGATTCGCCGCATTTTGGAGTCCTCGGTCCATGTCGCGGCCATTGTGCTCACCATCCAAAAAGAGGTGGCCGAGCGGATTGTGGCTGGGCCGGGCGAGATGAGCCTGCTAGCGGCCAGCGTCCAGTTCTACGGCACTCCCACCTATGTGCGAACCGTATCCCCCGGCTCGTTCTACCCCCAACCCAGCGTCGATTCGGCTGTCATCAAGATCGTGCCGCACACCGTGCGCCCAGCCATTCAGCCCGACCTGTTCTTTGATGTGGTTCGAGCTGGTTTTTGCCAGCCGCGCAAACAAATTCGCAACAGCCTGGCCAGCGGCCTGGGGTTGGAGAAGGCTGTCTCCGAGGCCTTGTTGGCCACCAGTCAGATCGACCTCAGCCGACGAGCCGAAACACTGACGATGGATGAATGGCGGGCGCTGGGCGAAGCCTGGCAGATTGAGCGCGACAAAACGGCCGCAAAAATAGACCTCTAAACCCCATCTGGCTCATGGCTCGCGTCGTATAAATCGGTCGCTCAACTCATCTCGCAGATAGCGTTGCATCTCGGGTGAGCTGGCTCCCAATACCGAAAAGATCGTCTTCAGGTGATCCTCGCCAGCGCGCAATGGGAAGAGCGGGTCGGCCGAATTGGACTCGACCAGACCACCGGCCTCTGACACAATAGGCCACAACGCGGCCACGTCCCACACATGCACGGTGAGCTCCAGCGCGCCTGCGAAGATGCCGCACGCCAATGCGGCCAGATCATAGCCGGCGCTGCCCGACACGCGAGTTTTAGGCAGAATGCCCAGCGGCCCGGTCTTGAGCGAGCGGGTGCAGGCGACGACCAGTTGGGTGGAATTTGGAGGCTGCTCGGCCGCAGCCATGATGCGTTCGCCATTGCGCCAGGCCCCCTGACCCAGCGCGGCCCAATACCGCTCATCGGTCATGGGGAATTCGGCCACACCCAGCACCGGCTGGCCGTGGTGCAACAGCCCCATCAGCACCCCCCAAATCGGGAAGCCCCACTTGAAGTTGGTCGTGCCGTCGATGGGATCAATCACCCAGCACCACTCCTCACCGTGAAACACCGTATCGTGCTCTTCGGACAACACGCCGTGGTCGGGGAAGCGGGCATGAATGGCGGCCGTGAGGCGCTGGTCGGACGCAACATCCGATGCAGTGACCAGTGAGCCATCGACCTTCAGCGTGGCATCGAGCCGGCCATGGGTGGCTTTGAGAAACTGACCGGTGTCGTGGACGATCTCGCGAGCAAATTCGAGGGCGCCGGGCGGCAGCGAAATCGCATGTGGCGCAGCGGCCGCATCGACATTGAATTGAGGGCTATTTTGAAAGGCCATGAGAGCTACATTTTAACCGCGCCATGTTAATGCCAGCCGAGGTCTATGTGGCTTCAGAGGGCCTGAAAGCGTCTTGAAAGCACATTGCCACGCTCACACCGCGTGGTGATAACGATGTGAGCGTGAGCTTGAGCCAATTTCAACGACAGACGGGGAGACTGGCCCTAGTCTTGCAACGTCGGCATGTAAACATGATAGGGCATGGTCACAGGGTTCACTGGAACACTTGAATCGACCAGAAAGATGGAGTCCGAAACGCTCTGGGTGGTGCCGGTCGCATTTTTGAGCTGGGCATAGACCGTCTTCATGCCAGTGCCGCGCGGCAAGGTGATGGTCTTTTGAGCGGCATACGGCTCAAACGCCGTCCAGGTGGTGCCATCGGTGCTGAAGCGCATCTGGCTGACCCATTGCGGCTGACCATACTCATTTCCATAGACATAGACTGTGACATCGCGCGAAGCCGTATTGGGAGCCTCCTGATCAATGACGATGGGAAGCATCGGCGCGCTATTTACATAATGCGAGCCGTAATCCTGGACCCAATAGTAGGTAAACGGCCCACTGGTGCCCGTAAAGCTGGGGCAGGTGCTGATAAGCCGCACATTGTTGGCATCACTCTGGTCATTAAACAAGCCAACGCCGATCTCGCGCAGGTTGGGATTGACCAGGGTGTTGTAATGACTGGGGCTGTTGATGAAGCCGGTCATCGCCGTCGTGGCCGAGTTATAGCCGGCCGCGATATTCTCGGCGGCAAAGTTCCAGTTCACATACCCGGCCGCCTGCATGCGATCCCACGGCTTGCTGCAACCATTGTCGGGGTCGTTATGGCTAAAAAAGTTGCTGCCGCCCATGCGGGTGGCAAAATCCTGGGCGGCCGCGCTCAAGGTTGCATTTGCCTTCAAGGGCGATAGTCCCTTTGAGGCGCGCAGCTGGTTCACTTGGTACACCATCTCCTCCACCGGCGTCACTTCTGGCGCAGTGCTGGTAGCCAAAACAGAGCCAGTCGAAGGCGGGGCCGAGCCTGTCGAGGATTCTGAGGCGATCAGTGGACCTGATAGTGCAACGGGGCAGGCCGATGAAATTGATTCTGCTGTTTGCGCCATTTCTATAGATGGCACAAAATCGGTGCAACTCGTGCTGGCGTTGTTCTTGTGATTTTGCTCTAATGTCCGCACCGATGATTCAGCGCGTGCTTGTAGCGGTAGGATATATGCTAGGCTGAAAAGACAGCCACATAGGGTCCACTTTTTCAAGCGCGTAATTTTTATCATTCTCCCGATGAGTCCTCCTGTGCAAAGTTCCCCCCTTGCATTGAATCTCGCAGAGTCGCTTAGATTACGATCAGAATGCTAATAGAAAGTGCAAAAAATTGCAACTCTTGCTTTATCAGCGGCTAATTCTCTAAAAGAAGTGCTTTCGAAGAGAGATTACCTTCCCAACGACAGTCCTGCTGGCGTCGGTTCAACTCGCTTGAAATTGCATTCATTACAGTCATGCTACAAGAGTTGCTAAGCCCTAAGTGGCTGTCGAGAAATTATCCATCGGCCAAAATGATTCGTCGTCCGTAGAATTCGGGGAGAGAAGCCGATATTTATTTCGAGATGCATCTACTGAAATAGACTGAAAGGGATTCGATGAGTTCAAATGCGCCGACTGGTTCGCTCGGCCCTGTATAGTCCACGCCTCATATGCATTCACAAATCGGCTGCGAGTTTATCTACGCGTCTTTGGCGTCCACGCCCATGACCTTTATTGTCCGGCCGCGCGAACGAGACGCGCATCTGCTGCTGGAAGAATTTCGAGTGGTTGAACCCGATGTGGTCACACACACTTACATCGACTCCTACGGCAACACCTGCTGGCGGATACTGGCTCCGACCGGCACGCTGCGTCTGCGCTACGACGCCATCGCCGAGCATTCCGACCAACCCGATCCGGTTTTGGATGATTTGCCCATCGCGCAGGTGGAGGACCTGCCGGATGATGTGCTGGTCTACACCCTGCCCAGCCGATTTTGCCAGTCCGATATTGTGCTGTTGGATGCGTGGAATTTATTTGGCCAGACGCCGCCCACCTGGCAGCGGGTGCAAGCCGTTTGCGACTGGGTGCAAGGCAATCTCACCTATGTATCCGGCAGCTCGATGAGCAGCACATCCGGCTTCGATGCCTACCAACAACGCCGCGGTGTGTGTCGGGATTTCGCCCACGTCGCCGTCATGCTCTGCCGGGCCATGAACATCCCCGCCCGTTACTGCAGCGGCTACATGGGCGATATCGGCGTTGAATCTGATGGCTACCCCATGGATTTTCACGCCTGGTTCGAGGCCTATGTGGGCGGGGTATGGCGCACGTTTGATGCGCGTTACAACACACCACGCATCGGCCGGGTGCTCATCTCGCGTGGCCGTGATGCGGTGGATGCCGCTCTCACCACCATTTACGGACCGAGCAAACTCACCCACTTCAAGGTGTGGGCCGATCAGGTGAATGACGAAGTACGTCTGCCGCAGGCACAGTAGTTAAAAAGCCCACGCAACTCCCGGCCCAGATCAGGCAGATTTTGGACAGAATGACAGAATTTACAGAATCAGACGCACGGGAAATCAGTGTATTTTGTTCATTAGACATTATTGGGAATAACAAAACGCGTTGTCGTAGGGGCGAAGCATTCGCCGTCAAAGTCTATGTTCACTGTAGTTTTGTAGGCGAATACTTCGCCCCTACCTTGGCAAATCTTTATTCCCAATAATGTCTATTTTGTCATTCTGTCCAAATCCAATTCCATTTGGCAAGCGATCTACCCACATTACCCCGCAGCGATCCAACTACCGATATCGTTTTGAGGGTTGAAGCCAATGAGTGCGCGGGCTTTCTCGCTGCTGACCAGGCTCTCGGTGCCGATGATCGGCTGCTTCAACGCCACATCGGGATAGAACAACGCGGCCAGGGTGGCCGATGGAACACCCCATGAATTCTGATCCTCGCACACATACAGCGGGTGGCTGCCTTCGTAGCTGGCCGTGAGGCTGTTCTCAAACGCCTGCGCCGAATCCTCGCCACCGATGGCCGTCGGCCGTCCAAAAATCGGTGTAAAAGAATGTGCATGTATTGCCTCTGTGCATTTGAATTTTTTCTTTAGACCGAAGGCAACAGCTTTTTGGCGCGCTGAATG
>JBBQST010000248.1:0-7049 GCA_038213625.1 Thermoflexales bacterium | reverse complement strand
TCGGCCGAAAGCGGCACTGCGCTGGTCACGGTCACACTCTCGCCGGGGGCTTGAATGCTGGCCGGAACCTTGACGAAGAAGTCGGTGATGAGCGCGCGCTGGCGGTTGGCATCGAGCGATTCGCCGACCAGTTTGTTGGTCGCGGCCATCACCAGCGACACAATCTGCGAGCGCGAGTCGGCCAGCAACTGGTTGCGCTCGGCCTGGGCATCCAGACGAGACTGGGCGCGCATGCGCTCGATCTCGGTCTGTGCTTCGCCGCGAACCCGATTGGCCTCGGTTTGAGCCAGCGCCAATGCATCGGCGCGAGCCTTCTGAGCCTCGGCCGAGGCCTCGGTCAACTTGGCCTGATAGTCTTTCTCGACGTTGGCCAGGCGCTCATCGGCCTTGCGTGCATTTTCGAGGCTGTCCTCGACGCGCTTGCGGCGGGCTTCCAGATTGCGGAGCAGCGGTTGAATAACGGCGCCGTTCAGGAAGTACATGATCAGCAGAAAGTTGACGATTTGAGCGAGGATCTGCACTAGGTTGATGCCGAGGCCCTCGAGCGGGCCGGCGGGTTCACCTTCTGCAAAGACCCGTGAAATTGCGAGTAATGAATACATCGTTAGTCTCCGAAAGAGTGACTGGTTGCTTGTGGGTGGTCGCTGGTTACTGGTTAGATGGGTGGCATCGATCCAAACCACCAACCACTAGCCACTAGAAACCAGCTACCCGCTTAGCCAGAGAATGCGAACAACAACAGGAACGCAATAACCAGTGCGAAGATGGCCAGCGATTCGGCGAACGCGATAACGAGAATCATATAGGTCTGCAAGGTGGAGGTGACCTCGGGGTTGCGGCCGATCGAAATCAGCGCACCCAAACCTGCCAGACCAATACCAATACCGGGGCCGATCATGCCCGCGCCACCGGCCAAACCGGCGCCAATCGCTTTGCCTAATACCAATGCAGCTTCTGTTTCCATTTGAACTTGAACTCCTAGGACAGTTATTAGTGGTAGTAATTAGTTGTTAGTGCTGAGGAGTTAGATGTCAGTTGCCATTCATTAATGATTAAAGACTTATCACTAACGACTAATAACTAACAACTAACAACTCTGCTCTAGTGCTCGCCGTGCGCGGTCGCCAACGAGGTAAACACCGTAATCAACATCAAGAACACGAAGGCTTGAATGACGCCCACGCCGAACTCCAGCGCCAGGAAGACGGTGGGCAGAAAAGTGGGCAGAATCGAAGACATGACAAACACCAGCACGGTGCCGGCGAACATGTTGCCGAACAACCGGAAGGCGAATGACACGATACGGATCAGCTCCGAAATCAATTCCAGAAGACCGACGATGACGTTGATGTTGCCAATGAAGCCCGACATCATGCCGTTGCGGCCCTGCTCCAGCGATTTGATCTGGATGAAGCGCGAGAAGTAGTGAATGCCGTTGGCGCGCACACCTTGAATTTCGATGAACAGGAAGGCGACCAGGGCCAGGGCAATCGTGGTGCTGAGCGACGAAGTCGGCCGGCGCAGGAAGGGAATGATGGCATAGCCGTTCTGCGCTGGATCGCCTCCCGCGGCCACTTGCGGCGCGCCAATGGCCGTGAAGGCCAGATCGCTGGCACCGGCAGAGGCCACGCTAGTGTCGGCACTGCTACCCGCTGCGGCAATGATCGGCCGGCCGCACGAGGCTTCGTAGCCGATGGCCGGGTCTACTGGCACACCCGTAATGAGGGTAACGTTGCCAGACTGCGCTCCACACCAGCCCTTGAGTGAGCCGTAGGCACCTTCGACCTTGCCAACGGATTCGACGCCGGGAATCAGCTCGAACATGGCCGAGATCAAAATAAACACGAACACGGTGATAGCGATGGGTGCCACCACTTTGGCCCGGCTGCCCAGCGTCGGCACCATGTAGTTGCGATAGAGCAAATCTACAAAGGCCTCCCAGGCGTTGGCAAACCAGTTACCGGGTTTGGAGCCGTCGGTGCGAATGCCGACGCGTGCCAGCAGGGCCAGCACGATGATGACGGCATCCACAAGGAACGTGGTGAACAGCGTATTGGTCAACCAACCGCCCGTGCCGTTGAGCGACTCTGCCGGCACCACAATATTGGGAATAAACGACCGAAATTGGACGGACTGGCCGCCCACGTTGAGCACGAAACTGCTCAGGTAGTTGCCAATCGCGATGGCAACAATGACGATGATGAGAAACCGTAAATTCTTCATAGACGCTACAACTCTTTGTTAATTTGCGATCTGCTTTTAGATGTCAACGTGTTTAGCTTCTGATTTGTGCTCCAAGCGGATCCGCCGGTTGCGGTTCACTGGCGACATTGGGTTGATCATCACTTTCTTTCGCCTCTTTCCACTTCAAATAGGCCTGGCGAGACTTTGCAACGGTGCGCATGCCAAGCTTATAGGTGAGAAATACTGAAATGAGCGTGCCGACAATCGGCAATACCAACACCAGCAGCGGGCGCGTCCCGAACTGTTTATCCAGAGCCAGGCCGAGGAAGACCGAGCCGATCATGAGCACGCCAATGATGAGCGCGATCTGCACCACCATCGCTCCAACAATAGTCGGCGGAAACGCTCTGATGAAAATAACGAACGGTGGCTCTTGCGTTTCGACCGACGCTTTGGGCACTTTCTTGGGGCTTTGGCTCTGCATTTGGCGTAGGAAATTTTAACATGAGGCCGACCAGATTTCGAGGTCGGCCCGGGCAAATTCAGCTGATGAGCAGAAATCCTTTGGCCGCGGCCAACGCCATATCCCAGAACGGCGTCGAGAGGAAGGGCAACCCGACCAGTGCAACACCCATGCCGCTCAACAGGATCACTGCCGCGCTGGCCGAGGGGATGCGCAGCGGCACCAACTCATCATCACTGCGGTCGACATACATGGCGCGGACGATGCCGAGGTAGTACCACACCGATACCAGCACGCTGAACACGCCGACCACGACGAGCAACACCAGGTTGGCGCTCAACGCGGCCCTGAACAGGAACAACTTGCCGATGAAGCCGACCAGGAACGGCGCACCCAATAAGCTCAGCAACGCGGCCACCATGCCCAGCGCCAGATACGGGCTGCGGCGCGCCAGTCCGGCAAAATTCTTGATGTCATCGCCACCTGCCCGCTCGGCCACGATGCCGACGATGGTGAAGGCGCAGATGTTGGCCAGCATATAGGTGGCCAGGTAGAAGATGATCGAGGCCAGCGCGTTGGCGCGGTCGGCCGAGGTGGCAAAGGCGGTGACACCGATGAGCACGTAGCCGGCCTGGGCAATGCTGGAATAGGCCAGCATACGCTTGGCATTCTTCTGCGTGATGGCCAGCAAGGTGCCGACCAGCATGGTCATGATGGCGATGGGCTGCATCAGCGACACCCACGACAGCGAGGCCAGTGAGCTGCCGGGCGGGAAGGCGCTATACATGAAGCGCAGCAAAATGGCGAAACCAGCCGCCTTGGACGCGGTGCTGATGAAGCCCGTGATCGGCGTCGGCGCACCCTGATACACATCGGGTGCCCAAAAATGAAAGGGCACGGCCGAGGTCTTGAAGGCGAACCCCGCCAGCACCAGCAACAGCGCAAACGTGGCCGGCACGCGTAGGGCCGGGTCTACCAGCTTGGGCGCAATCTCGGTGTAGTCGGTCGAACCGCTCATGCCGTAGATCAGGCTGAGGCCGTAGAGCATCACCGTCGAGGTCACTGCGCCGAACACGAAATACTTGAGACCGGCCTCGGCACTAAATTTGCTGCCGCGTGTGAAGCCGGCCAGTAGATACTGGGCAATGCTGGCGGTTTCGGTGGCCAGATACAACATGATGATGTTGTTCGAGGCCGCCATCAGCGACATGGCCAGCGCGCTGAACATGACCAGCGAGTAATACTCGCCACCGGCTCGCTGAGAGCGCGAGTCTATTGAAGACAGGCAGGTCAGCGCCGCGCCCGCGTAGAAAATGATGCGGAAGGTGGAGGCAAATAGATCGTGCCGGAGCATGCCACCCAGGGCCGGCAAGTTCTGATCGGCACCCGGTGCCACCAACAGCGATAGCACCAGCGCAGCCAGCATGCCCGCCGCAGCCAGGAGGCCGAGATTGCGACGGTGCAGCTTCGGAAAGGCCAGGTCGATGCCGAGCACCACGACCGTCCAGATGGCCACAAAGATTTCTGGCACCACCGGCACCAATCTGGAGATGAGGGACGTTTCGTTAAAACCCATAGTGTGTTCGTTCTCGTGCTTAAGGTTTCTAAAGTTCTTAAAGTATTTAAGGTTCGGAAAGTTATTCAGGTTTGCGATTCATCTTCAACTTTATGAACCTTGATGACCTTATAAACCGGCTCAACCCCCAACCAGCGTTGTCATGCCCGCAATAATGCCCTGCACGCCGCTGGCAATCACCGACATGACGGTGTTGGGCAGAACGCCAACCAGAATGATCACGGCGCATGGAATGACAATGGCAATTTTCTCCAGCACGTTGAGCCGCGGCAACTGCTGCCACTCGGCCGTCTCAGGCTCACTGAAGAACACGCGGCCAGCCACGCGCAAGGTCCAGGCTGCATTGACCGCGATGCACAACACCGCCCCGATGGCAATGAAGCCGTAGGTGCGGTTGAGCTCGCCCACGAACATGGTGCTGTTAGTCTGCGACGCATTCCACAGACCCATGAAGATTTGAAATTCGGCCGGGAAGCCGGAGAAGCCGGGCAGCCCCATGGTGGCCAGCGAGCCGATCACAAAGCCCACGGCCGCCAGCGGGAAGACGCGCACCAGGCCATTGAGCTTGGTGTAGTCGCGCTCGTGCGAGCGCTCGTAGATCATGCCGACCACCGAGAACATCAAGCCGGTCATCACACCGCCGGCGAACAGCTCCAGACCGGCACCGTTAAAGCCCTGCTCGTTGAGCGAGGCAATGCCCAGCAGCACCAGACCCAGATGGCTGACCGAGGAGAAGCCGATGATGTATTTGAGGTCGGTCTGGCGAAACGCTATTAATGCGGCATACAGCAGGCCGGCCATGCACAGGAACGCAATCAGTGGCATCCAATATTTGGCCCCCTCGGGCATGATCTGGACCCCGAAGCGCAGGGCGCAGTAGGCACCGGTGGCCTTGAGCACGCCACCGTGCAACATCGACACGGCCGTAGGCGCGGCGGCGTACCCGTCTGGCGACCAGTTGTGCAGCGGGAAGATCGAAGCCAGCACGCCGAAGCCAAGGAACACCGGCAGGAACCAGGTGCGCTGGAACTGGATGCTCTCCTCAAGCGGCAACGCGGCGAGACCGGCGCGCAAAGCGAAGAAATCGAAACTGCTGCCGGCTTTGAAGTAGATGGCGACCAGGCCGACGATGGCAGCGAGCGAGCCGAGGAACAGATAAATCGTCAGCTTCATGGCCGCATACTCGCGGTTCTTGCTGCCCCATCCGGCGACAAGCACATAGACCGGGAAGAGCACCAACTCGTAGAACACGAGCATCAGCACGACATCGAGCGAGATGAAAGAGCCGATGACGCCGGCGATCAGGAACAGCAGGAACGCGAAGTAGTCGCGCACGCGATCTTGCAGCCGGAATGTCACCAGCACAGCACAGAAGGCGACAATCGTGGTCAGCAACACCTGCGGCGCGGAGAAGCCATCGACACCGACTTGATAGCTGATGCCAAGCGATTCGATCCACGGCGTCTTCTCGACAAACTGGAAGCCGCCCAGCACGCGGTCATAGCTGAGAAAGATGTAGACCGACAACAACAGCGAGAAGCCGACCGACGCCAGCGCGACCATCTTGATTGCCAGATCCTGATCCTTTGGGATCAGTAGGACGATGACGGCGCCGATAACCGGCGCGAGCATGATGAGTGTAAGTATGGAGAGATTGGTCACCGCACCACCGCCTCAAGAGTCTTGGAGGCCAGATCCAGCAAGCGAACCGTGCCCGTGTTGATGAGATTGACGAGAAACGTCGGGTAGATGCCCAGTATTAACATCGCGATCATGAGCGGGGCAATGCCGAGAATCTCCCTCCAGTTAATATCGCTGAGTGGGTGATGTTCCCACTCGTGTGCCAGCGGCCCGTGCAACACTTTCTGGATCGACTTGAGCACATAGATGCCGGTGATGAGCAAACCCGCCATCGACAACACCGTGTAAACCGTGAAGCCCGACCACGCGCCCCGCGTCACCATGAACTCGCTGACGAAGCCGGCCAGACCTGGCAGCCCCAGCGACCCCATCGCGCAGAAGATCAGGATTGCGCCATATTTGGGCATGATGTCCCATAACCCGCCGAAGCGATTCAAGTCGCGGGTGTGGGCGCGGTCGTAGATGACGCCGACGACGGCGAACATGGCCGCACTCGACAAGCCATGCGTCACCATTTGCAGCACCGCGCCGTTGCTGGCGAGGGCCGCACTTTGCAGTGCCGTTGCACCGAGATGCTCGGCCCCTTCCGCATGCGCCGCGCCACCCATCAGGGCGGCAACTGCGGCAATACCCAGGGCCACAAAGCCCATGTGGTTGATGGATGAATAGGCCACCAACTTCTTGAAGTCGGTCTGGCCCCACGCGGCCACCGCACCCAGCACAATGCTGAGCATGCCGAGCAGCGCGATCACCCAAGCAAAGTTAGCGGAAGTGTCGGGGAACAGCGGCAGCACAATGCGCAGGAAGCCGTAGCCGCCCAGCTTCAGCATGATGCCGGCCAGCAGCATCGAGCCGCCGGTGGGCGCCTCAGTGTGCGCGTCGGGCAGCCATGTGTGCAATGGGAAGAGCGGAATCTTGAGCGCGAAGGCCAGTGCAAAGCTGAAGAAAGCCACACCCTTCCAAGTGTCGGGATTGCCAAACAACATGTTGACGGTGTTGTTGCCCACGAACGGCCGCCCCACCTCGCTGAACAAATATTCGAGATCAAAGCTACCCGAGGCCAGGCCGATGACCTGGGTGGCCAACAACATGGCCAGACCCGCGAACAGCGTGTAGATGAAGAACTTCATCGAGGCATACCGCCGGTTGGCCCCGCCCCACTGGTTAATCAGGAAGAACATCGGC
>JBBQST010000247.1:0-7083 GCA_038213625.1 Thermoflexales bacterium | reverse complement strand
GGCACAACTCTATGAATAACGGCTCTCCCAACTTTAGCGGGAAAGCACCCTAACAATAAGTCGCGACTTGACACTGTCACTGGTGAAGAACCCACCCCTAACCCCTCCCTTTCAGGGAGGGGGATGTGCTCCCCTCCCCGCTGCGGGGAGGGGCTGGGGGTGGGGTTTTTCGGCGTCAAAGCCGAAGGGAACCTTGTCGAGATCATTTCGCCCTTTAGGTTCCCCTTTCCCGCTAAAGTCGGGAGAGCCCGAAATATTTATTGCTGCGGAGCGTCTGTCTGATCCAGCGCCGGTATCTCCATGGTCAGGTCGCTGACCTCGCCGGTGGCAATGCGTTGCAGGCCGTCCATCAATTTCAAGGTGATGCGTCCACGCTGCAATTCCACCAGGTTGCGCCTGCGCATCTCGTTAAGAAGCTTGGTTACGGTCTCGCGAGTGGTGCCGATCATATCGGCCAGCTCCTCATGGGTGTAGCGCACTTCCATTCGTTGCGTGCGAGAAAATAGGTTCCGGTGAGGCTGGGCCAGTTGAAGCAACAGACGGGCCAATCGCTCTGGCACCCGCCGAAAGGCGAAATCGAGCAGACGGTTCTCCACGCTGATCAAGCGCTTGCCGAGCGCCTCCACGATGCGCATGGCGATACGCGGATTGCCAAACAATAACCGTTGAACGTGATCGTGCGACATCAGACACAGCACACAGGGCGTGAGTGCCTGGGCAAAGCTGCCGTGCATGCCCTGGCTCAGCAACGACATTTCGCCAAAAATGGAGCCGGCCTCATAGATATTCATGGTGAGCGCGCGGCCGTCTGGCGACAGCTGGTAGATTTTGACACGGCCCTTTTTCAGGATGAACAACACCTCGGCCGCTTCTTCCGGCGAGTGAAAGACCATGCCAGCGGCAACTTCTTTCATAGGCGCACTGCGGGCCAGCTCAGCCATCTCTTCAGGAGAAAGATCCTGAAAAATAGTCACTTCGGACAGATAGCTTTGTTTTTGCACCGTCAGCACGTCATCCCAACTCATGGTGTCTCCATCAAAAACACCTGCACCCATCACGGGTGCAGGTTTACTAAATTACAGTAACTACTCAGGCCTTTTGGACAGGATGAACAGGATTTACAAGATTGGGAGAGGATTTCCATCCTGTAAATCTTGTAAATCCAGTCTCAAAATCCGGGGCTGAGCAGTTACAAATTACATGATAAATCGTTGCGTGGCCGTTAGTTCCGGCCACGCAACGATTTTGGATAAAACGACACACCCAATGTCAAGCGCCGACGTTCACCGGTTGACGAACCAGGCGAAGACCAAGCCCATCACTGCGCCATAGATCAAATGGCCGAGCAGACTGGTCAGGGTCGTCTCGTTCATCATGAACAGCGGCATCCCCAGCATGGCCGGCATGATGAGCAACGGGCCGAGCACCCACCACACTGCCCCCCACACCAGACCCCAGATCAGTCCACGAGAAAAGGTGTGGCTGCGAGGGCCGAGGATCAATCCAAACGTGACCCCGATGAAAACACTGATGAGCATGTGAAGGATGAGGCCCACTGCCGGCGAGCTGCTGCCAGCCAGCCCTGCGATCATGGACAGCATCCCCATCATTGCCATCAGCATGCCAAACACGACACCGCCGGCCACGCCACCGACAACGCCGGCAAAGGCAGACTTCGACAGAACCACGGGTTGTTGACTGGTTGCTTGTATCACACTACCTCCTATATTGACTCTGAACTGAGTCATGAACAGCGTAGCGATACCGGCTCTGATTGAATGTGTGCGCGCTTACACACACGGGTCTTGCCCGTAAGAGGGGCGCGCGCTGCACTAATCGAACCGCAGGCCTTCCACGGCCTCATCTATAAACCGGCCAATCGACTGAAGCCAGCCCTCGGTCGAGGGATAGCGAAAGCCCAGACAGATCAAATTGGGATTGCGCACCGAGCGCCAGTGTTCATCCAACTTTGGCCAACCTTTGTCATCTAAATCAAGTTGGTCCGGTTGAATGAAGCTGAGCGTGGGCCGGTAACCGGTGGCCAGAATGACGGTGTCGAAATCAGCCATGGTGCCACCCACAAATTGCACGCCGGTGTGGGTGAAGTGTTCCACCGCTGGAACCACCTTGACGCGACCCGCCGCCACCGCTTCGGGTAACTCATAACCCACCACCGGATACGCCTCCAGCGCCGGCCCACTGGGAGGCGGCAGGCCAATGTCGGTAAAGTCCTTGCGGGCATGTTTCACAATGGCCTCGGCTATCGGCGTGGGCAGGGTGCGCAACTCATAGGCCAGTAGCTTGCTGGCGATGGCCGAAGCGGGCCGCGGCACAAAATAGGCCCCATCGCGCACGGCAATACTGGTGTCAATGCCGTGCTCACTCAGGTCCAGCGCGATTTCGCTGCCGCTGTTGCCGACCCCGACGACGAGCACGTGCTGGCCGGCGAATGGCGCTGCATTTTTGTAGTCGCTGGAGTGCATGACACGGCCGTGAAAGTCGGCCTCACCTGGGAGCGAAGGCTTGACGGGCGTGCTCCAAATCCCCGTGGTCACGGCCAGGGTCGAGGTGTGCATCTCGCCCGAGGTGGTCTCCAGATGCCATGTATTCGCGTGCCAGCGTGCTGCTGTTACGGCGACGCCCTCGCGAATATTGAGCTGAAAGTGTTCGGCATACTGCACGAGATAAGCCTGCACTTGGGCCGCGGATGGAAAGTCGGGATAGTCTTTTGGAATCGATAAACCTGGCAATCCAGACACTTGTTTGAGGGTGTGCAAGTGCAATCGGTCGTAGTGCCGGCTCCAGACGTTGCCGATCTTGTCTTGCTCCAGAATCACATAGTCGATAGAGCGCTGTTGTAAGGCGTGTCCCAGAGCCAGCCCGGCCGCACCTGCGCCAATCACGATCACCATGTCTGAATTATCGGTGGCCGGCAATGCCTACAGGCTTGTGTGAGGGTTTGGGATGCACAACCCCAGCGGCTATTAACACCCATTTAGAGCCATTTCAACCCATTTCGGTTCATACCGCGTCCTTGGATTCGGAAATAGTCATTCCTGGCGCAAGCACCCGGAAAATTCACATATTTTCAAAACTGGCACTCTATGCTAAAACCATGGACTATCTGGCAATCCCCAGTGTCAGAGATACAAACCCAATAGTTCTACGTTCGCATTCCAGGAGGAAAGATGCAAACCCGAAAGGTTTCACGGAGACAACTTTTGCGCGGTCTCAGTCAGGGATCCGCCGTTCTCGGCGCCGGCGCACTATTGGCGGCTTGCGCCCCCCAGCAAGCCGCCCCAGCCGCCCCAGCCGCAACCACGGCCCCTGCTTCCGCAGCCACGGCAGTCCCCGCTGCCGCCGAACCCACTGCTGCAGCGGAAGCCCCAACCGTTGCTGCGGAAGCCGCACCCACCACCGCTCCGGCCGCTGGCGCGGGTGGCACTGTTCAGGTGATCCATCGCCAGGAATATTTCAAAGGCCTGGAAGATGCATTGAAGCAACAGACCGAGGAATACATCACCAGCCTGGGCTTTACGCCTGATGTGTCCACGGCCAACGCCGAACTCTTTGGCGACTTTGTGGCCAAGATGCAGGCTGCGGTGGCAGCCGGCAATCCGCCCGATCTCAGCTATCACACCCTGGCCGTCTCCCAGCTCTATGACGGCGAAATTGTGGAAGATCACACTGCCCTCGTCGATGAACTGGTCGGGAAGTATGGCGAGGTGGTGCCGGTGAATGCCGCCCTCTCGGGCAAGTTCGAGGGAAAGTGGTGGTCGGTACCCTTCATCAGCAACTCCGGTGCCTGGTTTGTGCGCAAGGATATTGCCGAGGCCGCTGGCGTCGATCTCAACGACCTGGGCACGCTGGAGAAGCGCCGCGATGCTGCGCTGAAGATGTCCGATCCCAGCAAGGAAATGTATGGCTGGGGTCTCACCGTCAACAAGAGTGGTGACGGCCACGGCACCATTCAGTCTGCCTTCCAGGCCTTTGGTGGCCGCGCCGTGGATGAGACCGGCAACAAGATCACCTTCAACTCACCCGAGACCATCGAAGGCATCAAGTTCCTGGCCGACATCTACATGAACGAGAAGTACAAGCCGATGTTGCCGCCCGGCATCGAAAGCTGGACCGACCCCAGCAACAACGAGGCCTATCTGGCCGGTAAGACGGGCATGACCCAGAATGCCTTCAGCATCTACGCCGCCGCCAAGAAGGACAACCTACCCGTGTTCCCCAACACGGCCGTGGTGCAGTTCCCGACCACCAACGATGGCAAGATCAGCCTGGGTAGCGGTGGTTCCGGCTGGTACAGCATCATGAAGGGGGCCAGGCAGCAGGATGCGGCCAAGCAGATCATCAACCACTTCATCGATCCGGCCGTGTTTGCCCCTCTGTCCATACTAGGCGGCGGTTTGAACATGCCAGCCTACAAGAATTCCTGGTCGGATGATCTGGTCAAGGCTGATCCCGCCTTCGCCACCCTGAAGGAAATCATCTTCAGCCCAGTCATCTTCACCGGCTTTGCCTATCCCGCCCAGACCAACGCCGCCATTGATGCGTGGTTCAACACCGGCTTCCTGAGCGAAATGATGACCAACATCATTAGCGGCAAGATGACTGTGGAAGCGGCCGTGGAAGACGCCACCAAGAAGGGCATCGACATCTTTGAAGAGAAGGGCTTGCCGCAGAGTTAGTGATTGGCTACATTTTCAGTAAGCGCTTGCACACGCTGATAGAGAGAGCGGACCCTGAGGTTCGTTGCGCGTCTACACGCAACGAACCTCAGGGTCCTGTGCCAGCCCGGCCCTGGTCTTGTGTCTTTGCCCCCGCAAACCGGCCTGTTCTGGAAGGAGAGTGATATGGCCCAAGTAACTGCACCCATGGTGGTTCAACCCCGCGCCATCAGCACCGGCAAACGGCTCGAACGGCTGTTGGGTAAAGACTGGAAGATCGCGCTGGTGTTTATCCTGCCAATGGTGGTTTTGATGGTGGGGTTGATTCTCTACCCCTTCCTCAACGCCGCTTACCTTAGCCTGACCGTGCGCAACATCAGCCGGCAGGAGGTGTTCGTCGGCCCGCAGAATTACATCAAGCTGCTCAGCGATGATCAATTCCTGGGCGCACTGGCCAACACCATTCGTTTCACGGTGCTGTCGGTCGTGCTCAAGACCATCATCGGCATCGTCATTGCCTTGCTGCTCAACAGCAAGGTGCCGTTTCGCAGCCTGTTGTCCGGGGTGATGTTGCTGCCGTGGATCGTACCCGAAGTCGTCACCGCCCTCACCTGGCGCGGCATCTACGATCCCATTTTTGGCACCCTGAATCCCTTGCTGCGCAGCCTCGGCATCATCAGCCGCGATATTGGCTGGCTGTCCGAATCGGGGCTGGCGCTGTCCAGTGTCATCGCCGTCAACATCTGGAAGGGCATTCCTTTCTTTACATTGCTGCTTCTGGCCGGCCTCAAAGCCATCGACAAAGAACTGTATGAAGCGGCCGAGGTCGATGGAGCCAACCCACGCCAGCGCTTCTTCAACATCACCCTGCCCGGCCTGCGCTATGTGCTGGCCGTGACGATTTTGCTCAGCACGATCAGCACGTTTAACTCGTTCGGCATCATTTATCTGATGACCGGCGGCGGCCCCGGCGGCGAAACGCGGGTGTATTCGATTCTGGCTTACGAGCGCGCGTTGCTGCAAAATCGCTTTGGTCCGGGCGCGGCCGTGTCGCTGGCCACGGCGCCGTTGCTGGCCATCGGCATCGTATTGCTGGCGCGTTACATGCGCGGCGGCATCGAGCGCGCGGCCACCGAGAGCCGGGGCGACCGCGTGTTTGGCCTTGTCGGCAAGTTCTTCGGTGCCATCGGTCGCGTCATCCTGTGGCCGATCGAGTTCGTCTATGACAATGTGGATCGCGGCATTGCCCGGCTCAGCAAGTCCATTGCCAACTCGCGAGGCCGGACGACCGTGCTCTCGCGCAAACAACGCGAGACCAGCGCATTGATCGGACGGCTGGTCATCCTGATTCCGTTTTTGTTGTTTGTAATCTTCCCGTTCTTCTTTATTATTACAACCGCGTTCAAGGGCGAGTCCCAGATCACCCAGCGCATCAGCTTGTTTTGGCCGGCCCCGTGGACACTGGATCAGTTCAACACCCTCATCAACAAAACCCAGTTCATGACCTGGTTTCAAAACACGGTCAAGGTCGCCACGATCACCACGGTGCTGTCGGTGTTTCTGGCGGCGTTGGGCGGCTATGCCCTGGCGCGGCTTAAGTTTCGCGGGGCCGGTGTGCTCACCACCGTGCTGCTGATCACGTATCTGCTGCCCGGCTCGCTCCTGTTCATCCCCATGTATCGCATCCTCACCGGCGTCGGCGCGATCAATAATCACTGGGCGTTGATTCTGACCTATCCCACATTTCTGATGCCATTTGCGACGTGGGTGATGCTGGGCTACTACCGCGGCATTCCCGAAGATCTGGAGGAGGCCGCCATGATCGACGGGGCCAACCGGTTCACCTCCTTCTGGCGAATCACGTTGCCGCTGGCCATGCCGGCGCTGCTCGCGGTCACCCTATTCGCCTTCACCAATGCCTGGAACGAGTTTCTCTACGCGTTTATCTTCCTCACCAGCGACAGACTGATTACATTGCCGGTCGGCCTGCAAAAGCTGGTATTTGGCGACATATATCCGTACGGCCAACTCATGGCCGCCTCGCTGCTCATGTCCATCCCCGTCGTCGCCATCTATACCTTCGCCCAGCGCTTTCTGGTCGAGGGGTTGACGGCCGGCAGTGTGAAGGGCTGACACGTTAAGCTTGAGGGATTGAGTTAAATGGGGATTCGTGCACGTCAAACGGGGTGCATTCTGATTTAGAGGCATTTAAGCCATGTAGGGGTGGGTCTCAGACCCGCCCCATAGGCACGAAATTCAGCAGCGTTCGGCTCACCTGGAGCTTCGTCACTGGACCCCCGACCCCTAACGGGTAGTCGCTTATGACTTCATCGACGCCCCTTTAGGGGTCGGGGGTCTCTGAAACCAGACTCAATCCTGGCGTTTTGGTGGATTTTCGCATTCGTGA
>JBBQST010000246.1:0-7103 GCA_038213625.1 Thermoflexales bacterium | reverse complement strand
TCGCGTCCATCCACTGGCGGCCACGCGTATACAAGTCGCTGCACTTCGAGGCGAATTCGTCCTCGCCCAGATAGCGCGCCATCTCCTCCATCGCCCGCAACGCGCCGAGATACCACGTGCCCATCTGTGGGTTGGGGCCGTAATACTCCACATCCATGGTGTTGTGCTGGCAGCCTTCCATCACGCCGTCCTGGTCGGCATCCCACCCGCCGGGCCGCCAGCAAAATTGCAAGGCACGTTTGGCATTGGGCCACAACTCGCGCAACATCGCGTCATCGCCCGACAGTTGCCATTCGCGGTAGAGCTTCATCAGACAGCCCATCTGGCCATCGGCCGCGGCATTGATCCACTCGGCCGCCAGCTCCAGCGGCAGATCGGCTCGAAACGCCATCAGGCCATCGCTGCGCGTCGAATATTTGAACTCGACCTCGCGCATGGTGCGGGCCAGATCGCCAAACAAAAAGGCTGTGGTCTGCTCGTAATTCCACACATGCGTGCACGAGCCGTAGCAACAGCCGGCCTTGTCGCCGCAGCCCTCCCAGCCCAGCACGTGGCCGCTGGCAATGCGAAAGGTGGTCTGCGAGCGCAGCGTGCTGGCGTTGTAGAGCGCGGCTTCTTTCACACGGGCTGGCAGGTCGCTGCTGATGAAGGCATTGACGAACTTCAGGGTGTCGGCTTCCAATTTAGGCAGTTGAGCCGCCACACGCTCAGCGGCATCCCATGCATCGGCAAACTGGGCCGTGTAGTGGTTGCCGATGGGGTGCGGCACATCGCGCACGCCGGTGCCGTAGCTCAGCGACGGCTCCTTCAACACGCCCCAGCCGCGCCGGTTGGGAAAGTGCCAGGTGAGTAGAAATGTGATCTCCTGGGTGCCTTTGGGCGGCAACGTCACCTTGACAGCCAGCGAACCCACTGGATTGTCGAGCTGCGACTCGCGTACATCCAGCTTGCCGTCGGCAGCGAAGTCGTCCCAGTAATCCAGCAGTGAATCACCCCAGTTCAAATCGGCCCAGGTGGTGCGGTGCGACACACCGCGTTTGGCCGTGGTGGTCAGCGCCAGCGTCCCCCACTGCTCGGCGTCGGCCGGCAGATTGCCCGTCTGCATGAACAAGCCACGCACCTGCTTTGCTTCGCGCCAGGTGTTGGTGTTTTGCGCGCCGCCGCGCACACCGGTGTTGATGCGGCCATCGACCACCACGCTGCCGTCCTGGCCAATGAAGTTTTCGAGGTTGCCGCACACCGAGGCCGTCACGGTCTTGTTCGTCTTGTTGGTCAGCACAAAGCGCAGCACGGCCACCGGCAGGCTGCTGCGCTCGGCATCGGCCGGCACCAATGGGTTAAAGGCTTGCACACGCACACTCACCGGCACATCGGCATCGCTCAGCACAACCTGGCCGAAGGGATACGCCGCCTCAAATTGGCATTGCCGAAAGCGCGGCAGGCCGTGGTTGGGCACCGTGCTGCCGAATGCGCCTTCGTAGTCGTGCGGGTCGATGACGCCTTCGAGCGCGCGCGCCACAGCCGGCTTGCCCTCGGCCTGGGCATACAGCGCAAAGAAGGTCTGCTTGGGCTTAAAGCCCTTGGCCGGCCGATTCACCACCTCCCAATCGCGCAGATCGCCGCGGCCACCCAGTGCCACGGTGCCAGTGCCAATGCCGCCGAGGGGCAGCGCAATGCGGCCGAGATGATTTTGGTCGTAGGTCGTGAGAATGGGCCAGGTATTATTTTTCATATTGAAGTGGGTAGCCGTACAGTGAGCGCGTCATTCCGAGTTCCCGATTGCCGCAGACGGCAAAGCCAAGCGACATGAACGGGAGACTTGAGAAGGTTGCCCCCAGCTTTGACGCGACCAAACCCCACCCCTAGCCCCTCCCCGCAGTGGGGAGGGGGATCGCACTCCCCTCCCTTCCAGGTAGGGGTTGGGGGTGGGTTCTGCAGCGGGGACAGTTTCAAGGTCGATTACCAAATTATGTTGCAAAAATTTCTTGTTCATGAGCAGGCTCTGGGCCGGCGTTTCACTCGAAATAACAACCCACGAGGCCAGTGTATTTACAGTTTGCCCACGGCCAGCACGCGATCCACCATTTGCCCTGCCAGGCCGGTGTAGTGCGATGGATCGAGCAGGCGGTCGATGTCGGCGGCATCAAGATGGGCCGCCACAATCGCATCGCGCAGCAGCACTTCGCGAAACGGCTCGCGATGATTAAAGGCGTGCATGGCGCATTCGTAGACCACATCGTGCGCGGTTTGCCGGCCCACTTTTTCGCCCAGCGCAAACATCACCGCCTCGCTCAGCATCAGGCCATTCAGCGCGTCGAGGTTGGCCCGCATACGTTTGGGATCAACGTGTAAGCCGCTCAACACGCGCAAGGTTTGGGCCAGCGCGCCGTCAGTCATCACGCACAACTCTGGGATATATGCCCACTCCATGTGGTTGTAAATCCAGTCGCGCTCGTGCTCGGGGATGAGGCCGTCGAGCGCAGCGCGGGCCTGATTGAACGCCATGCGCGCGAGCGCGACGATGGCCTCGCAGATCATGGGGTTGCGCTTGTGCGGCATCGTGCTGCTGCCCACCTTGCCCTCGGCCCACGGCTCCTCCAACTCCATCACCTCGCTCTTTTGCAGCGAAATCACCTCGTGCGCGATCTTGCCGCACGTGCCGGCCAGCATGGCCGCGATGTTGGCGAACTCAGCAAAGCCATCGTGCGCGACGTGCCAGGTGATGACCGGATCGGCCAGCCCCAGGCGCGCCATCATGCGCTTGCGAATCTCGAAGCCGTGCTCGGCAACACCTGCCAGGGTGCCGACTGCGCCGCCAAACTGGCCGACCAGCACGCGCGGTTTGCACTCCTGCAAACGCTGGGCATGCCGGCGAAACTCATCCAACCAGATCGCGACCTTAAAGCCAAACGTGATCGGCAGCGCATGTTGGCCATGGGTGCGGCCGGGCATGATGGCGTCGCGGTGCTCGCGGGCCAGCGTACTCAGCACGCGTTCGAACTCGGCCAGTCGCGTTTCAAAAATAGCGATGGCACTTTTGATCTGCAACACCACGCCGGTGTCCATGATGTCCTGGGTGGTCGCGCCCCAGTGGATGAGCTCGCCGGCCTCGCTATGGCCCTCGCGCTCGCACACTTCTTTCAGCAAGCGAATGAGCGGCACGATGGGATGTAGCGTGTGATCCACGCCCTGCTTCATGCGTGCCGGGTCTATTTTCTCGGCCCGCGCCGCCTGTTGGATGGCAAGTGCAGCGGCTTCAGGAATGACGCCGATCTCGGCCTCGGCCTGAGCCAGCGCCACCTCGGCATCCAGCCACGTTTGCAGCACAGCCTGATCGTCGAACACCGCCCGCATCTCGGGCGTGCCGTAGAGGTCTTTGAGGAAGGGAGAGTCGATGATGTGAGAGGGCATGGGGAGGGGAGTGGTTAGTGGTTAGTTATTAGTGGTTAGTTCGGAAAGAAAGGGTCGCGAGTGCCTTCCTTCCGAACTAACCACTAATAACTAACCACTAACCACTTCTTACGCACACGCCGGCGCATCGGCCGACCAGCGGTTGAAACTGGGCACGGGGTTTTGCGAGAGGCGGGCGCGGGCAGCGGCCCACAGTTGGGCCCAGTCTTGCCAGCGGGTGAGTTCGCTGGCGGGGTTGGCGCGGCTGCGGGCGACGAAGCCTGGGAACGCGGGCCGGCCGGTGGGCATGCCGGTGGGTTGGTAGCGCAGGTCGAAGCTCCAGCGAATGTCGTCGCTGCAATTTTCGAGCGCGGCGTGAATGGTGCGGCGCTGCATGAACAGGGCACCGCCGCGCTTCACCGGCACCGGAATGGCTTTGCGCTGAATCAGCTTTTGCGGAATTTGCAGACCGCCATCGGGGCCGATGCCGGGGCAGTGGGCGGTGAGGCCGTCTTTGTGGCTGCCGGGCACCACCGTCAGGCAGCCATTTTCGACGGTGGCATCGGTGATCGGCAACCACACGGTCAGCACCGGCACTTCATCCTGCTCGGCCATCGCCACACCCTGATCCTGATGCCAGCCCACGCGCACGACGAGGCCGTTCTTGGCGTTCTGCGGCACCATGCGCTCGGGCGGCTTGATGCGAGTGTGTTGAATAGGATTGGAGTAGATCTCGGGGCCGACGAACTGCTCGGCGATATCGAGCAGGCGCGGGTGCCGCAGCAGGTTGAACACAGATTCGGTGGTGTGGATGGGCGTATCGGCCTGCACCTGGCTTTGCGGCAGCGAGATATCAAAATACTGCGCCCAATTCACACTGCTGTCTGCCAGCACCTTGATGAGGCGCTGGCCGAAGGGCAGCTCGCTGTAGCTGCGCTCGAGCTTGCCCTCGGCCATTAATTGGGCCGCGAGGGTGTCGAGGGTGGCCGCGTAGTCCTCGACCACCGGCTTCAAATCGCGATCCACATCAAACACATCTTCAACGACGAGGTAGCCCTCCTCCTCGAATTGCGCGCGTTGTGCCGGGGTAATGGTCAATTCTCGAACAGATTGCATAGTGCATCTCCTATTTACGAAACTCTTGTAAGAGCGCGTGCCACAAATCCAGAACACCCAATGTCTGAGCCCAATGGTCAAGGTAATTGAAGTCGAGTTGATCCCCAAGCACTCCTAACATTTTGGCAATATCGATAGGATGCTTTTGTGACACACCTTCGCTCTGCTTAAAGTAATCAAGCTTGTAAAGAATCACATCTTCTGGCGAAAGATACCAAGCGTTCAGAATAGGATTGTTATACATTAACCGCTCGCGACGACGCGACATGGCTGTTTGATCCAGACCATATGATCTGGCGATATATAAATCGGCGCGTGTGCCATAGCTACCATCCAGCACATTAATGGGAAGCTGTTTTGGTAAATTGAATTCCAATACGGTATCAAGTGGATCAACATAGATTTGCAGCGATTCGACTGCGCTAATTAATTCTGCAATTTGCGTCTCTCCACCTTCAAACATCAGGTCAATATCTTTCGTGAAGCGTGTCTCGCTATAAGACATGGCCGCCAGTGAACCGCCGATGGCATAGGGAAGTTCAAGATTTTCAAGTAGAGCAATCAATAGTCGATTGAAAGTCTCTTGATCATGCGGTGAGGGTTCGTTACCAGTCATTGGCATCCAAGATTCGTTGCGCGGCCCGGCTGCGTGCCTCAGGCTCTGAGAATCCTTTTTTTATTTCTTGGAAGTACAGTTGCTGCCGCGCGAAAACGAACATCTCATTCGCAGCCGTCATCTTTTGCGCTACTGTAAGACTCCGGCAAATCTCAGTCCACTTCGGCGTCATCTCCAGCTTGGCCGCACGCACGGCGCGCCGCAGCTTCTCCTCCAACGAGAGCTTGTCATAGCCGATGGCGCGATTTAATTTTTCGAAGTCCATTGGGTAAGAAGTAATGAGTAGTCAGTCATCAGTAGTCAGATGTCAGATGTCAGATGTCAGATGTCAGATGTCAGAAAATTCTACGCCTGGTGAAAGACTTCTTCCATGGTACGCCAATGTTCGCCCGGCGTATTGCCAGCCAGCGGCACTTGCATCGGCGCGCAGATGGCCCACCACTCTTGCGTCATCGGGTCGGCCGCCATCTTGGCCATGTCGCCAGCATAGTCGTCGCCGTGGTATTCCATGTAGGCAAACAGTTTGCTATTCTCGCCGTCTTCGAGCAGGTAGATCGAATAGTTTTTGATGTTGCTGGCGGCGATTTGTTGCAACACAGCCGGCCACACCGCCGCGTGCAGTTGCTTGTAGACCGCGATGCGGTCGGGTTTGATGCCAATGATTTGGCCATAGCGTTTCATGTTGGTTTAGTCTCCACCGTTTAGCTTATCTCTTCCAGCCGCACCGATCTATTTTCGGCCGCCGACACGTATGCGGCTTCGACCACACGAATCGTGTTCAAGTTATCGGCCACACTCGTGTCCGGCTCGCCATCATTTTGAATCGCATCCATCAGCGAGGCCATCGGCCCGATGAACGCGTCGGGAATCCACAGGCCCTTAAGCTCGAACGCGTGCCATTGCTCCGGCGGCTCTGTGTGCAAATGAACCTCCAACGTATCCGGGCGGCCGTTGGGATAGTTGTACATCAGTCCAATGGTGCCCTTGATGATGCCGGCGGTGCCGAGGAAGCGAAACGTCGCGTAGTGGTCGGGGCTCCTGTCCGCATGGTTCACCGCCACCAACGCCTGTAAACCCGTCGCGTAATCCAGCACCGTAATCGTCTTGGTCTCGGCCGTCTCAGCCTGACCGGGATATTTTGTATGCCGGCTGGTCACCCACGCCGGATTGCCAAACAGGGCGCGCAGGGTATCCAGATAGTGAATGCTGTGAAAGGCAATTTCCAGCCGCGGCGAAACGACCAGCCACGGCCACATACTCCAGTCTGAGTTGGCTGCAATCTGGATTTGCGCATCGGTGGGCTGGCCGATGATGCTTTTGTTAATAAAATCGCGCGCGGCGGCGATGCCGGCGCTCCAGCGCATTTGTTGGTTCACGGCCGCTTTCAATCCAGCGCGCTCTGCCGCCTGCACAATGGCATGGGCGTTGGCAAAGGTGTCGGCCAGCGGCTTCTGGCACAGCACGTGTTTGCCGGCCGCAAATGCCTGCTCGGCAATGCCGCGCTGATGTTGCGGCTGCACGGCAATGTCCACAATCTGCACTGCCAGGTCGGCCAGCAATGCCTCCAACGAGGTATGCACCGTGGGAATGTGATGTGCGTCGGCGGTTTTGAGCGCTGCGTCTGGGTTCGCGTCGTAACACGCCACCACGTTCAAATTGTTGTTTCGATACGCGATGAGGTGGCCGTAGTTGACGATGCCGCCGCAGCCGATGATGCCGATGCCGTAGTCGGTTTTGGCCGGCAGTTTGGGCCGGTAATCGGGTTCAAGCGCGTGAGTGATCAAGCATCAGTGACTATATTCTGTGCCGTGGGGACTGTCAAAAAACACGCACATCTGTCATGCGGGGGTGGCTATTGTTGTCGTTGTAGGGGCAAAGCATTCGGGGAGTCATCACGGACTTAGGTCTGTTGTGAGCCCCCGAATGCTTTGCCCCTACCAACACTAATACGCTACGCGCGCGCCTTCGCACGAAGATTCAA
>JBBQST010000245.1:0-7105 GCA_038213625.1 Thermoflexales bacterium | reverse complement strand
TAATTCGCGGTGCCGCATACTGCGCCATCGTCATCACCGTCAGTTGCGGGTTGACCGTGAGGGAGCCGGGGAACACGCTGGCATCGCACACAAACAAATTGTCATAGCCCCACACCTTAAAGTCAGGGTCGATGACGCCGCCGGTGAATTCCATATTGGGTCGCAGCTTGCCGCGGTTTTTGCTGATGGCGTTGCCGCCCTGGGGATGGCCGGTGCCCAGCAAAATATCGCGCTCGTCCTTGATCAGAGAGTGGAACTGAGACAGGTCGTCCTTGTCCAGGGCGATGCCCTTGCCACTCAATGTCTGCGGCGAATAGGTGTGATACCGGCGCGTGGATGCAAACACCTCGCTGGCTCCAGCACTAAACAGCACCTTGCCAAACTCCACCAGCGCATCGGCCAGCTTGGCCAGGTCCTCTGGATCCGGCGTGTAGACGATATCCGGCGCGCCCTTGAGCAACAATGCCCGCGCGATATGAGCATTGCGTTTGGTGCCGACCAGAATGCCGGCCGCCGCAATCTGATCGTAGCGGGCCATATTTTTGAAGTGCGTGTCCAGCCAGCCCGGCATGGATAATGCCTGCGCCACCGGCGGGTTGTACCAGGTCTCCATCACAAAGCCCGGGTGGTTGCGCACCTTGAGATAGTGCGAGATTTGCAGGCCGGTATAGCTGTTCAACTTGCTGGGAAACACGCCATACAGCGGGCTGCCCATGTTGAATGACAGCCCGCGACCCACCGGCAACTCGTCCTTGCCGATGCCACTCTCCATCAGCAGCCAGCTCGATGCAATCGTGCCCGCGCTCACGATCACGGTCTTGGGGTTTTGGATGACCAGCTCATACTTGCCGCCCACCTCAACCACGATCTCGGTGATCTTTTTGCCAAACGTGCCGGTGGTATTGCTGACCAGTCGGGTCACTTTGGCTTCAGAGAAGATGCGAAATTTGTCGGGACCATGGGCCTGCTGCGCGCACGGCAACACCTCATCCAGCATCGACAGCTTGCGCCCATATTTGCAGCCGATATTGCAATAGCCGCAGCCCAGGCAGTCCGTGATATTGGCCTTGACCACGCCATACTCGTATGGGTCAGGCTCACCGGCCGGCCGTTCACGACGCAACTTCTCGATGCCCTGCTCAATGATGGTGTCGCCGTTGTTGAGCACGTGGTCCAGATCTCCGGCGCGCGTGATCAATGATTCGTCGATGCGCCGAATATTCATCCGCCGCATCACCTCGCGTTGGGCCTTGTAAAAAGCGGCCTCATCGATGCCGGCGTTCCAGTTTGCCGGGTCATTCCACTGATCCATCACCGGCTGCGGCGTCTCGAAGCACACGGCGTTGTTCACCACCGAGGTGCCACCGACAGCGCTGCCTTGCAGCACGGTAAAGCGAAGCGACTGGACCAATTGCAGCGCACCATCACTGTAGAGCCTGCCGATCATGTCGGCTTCGTCTTCGCTGAAATCGTCGGGCGAGACATACGGCCCCTTTTCCAGCAGCAACACCTCGCGACCTTGCTTGGCCAGTTGCTCGGCCAGCGTGGCCCCGCCCGGCCCCGAGCCAATGATCACGACATCGACATTGCGAATGACGCCGGAGGTGCTGTTGCGCAAGTCCAGCGGCGTCGTGACCTGCAAGGGTGCATACCGCCGGATGGGTTTGACGGCAAAGTTTTTCTCGCGCTTGGAGAATGGCGTGTAGTGGATGGACTCGTGCGTGGCCGGGTCGCTGTAATAACCCATGTAGACCAACTGCATGTTGAAGCGCATCGCGCCTTCGATCAGATCAACCATGCGCCGGCCAATGCCGTTCAAGAACGTGAACTGGGTCGAAGTCTCCATCTCGCGCAGCAGCCAATAAATGCCGCGCGCCTCGACAATATCGCGCTTGAAGTTGGAATCAATAAAGTTCTTGCGCAGCGCCGGGTTCAAATAATTAATCGGCGGCATAAACGCAGTCAGCGGCGCAAACTCCAGGGTGAGTGTCGCCAGCCGGGCCAGCCACAGCCGGCCCGACTTGAACGAACTCAGATAGCCATCCGTGCGCCACACCACCTTGTAGGGCTCGGCCTTCTCCGCACCACTGCCCGACAGCAGCGCCTGGGTAACCGCTTCCAGGGCGCGAAATTGCACCGCATCAAAAAAGCTCAGATGGTCGCGCAAAGGCTTGTTGAGCAGCACTTTGAGAATCGTGCAGCCGATGATGACGCTGCCATCCAGCACGGCCGCGCCCAGCATGATGCTACTGGTGGACACTGACATGCCCGCGATCGATATCATGCTGGAACCAAAGCGACCGATGCCGAGCAAACTCACAATCACGCCCACCAGCGAGACGATGTTGCTCAGCACAAACAGGGTAAACATCTCGGAGTAGCGCCGCACATCCCGGGCCGCGAAGAACATGAAAGCCCCTAGAAACGCCAGCTTCACCACACTGCCGATGGCCAGCACCGGATGGGTGATTAGTGCGCCAGTTTCGGCACTGCCCAGCGCTGCCACCGCCAGATTGCCCACCGCAGCCAGAGACGATGCCGCGCAGAACACAATCGCCACCCATCGGCCCACCTGTTCCTCGGCTGTGAGCAAGGGGCTTTCGGACGTCCACGGAGTCCAAAATGCCTGAGGCGGAGCCTTGTGCAACAACCGGCCCAGCCAGATGGCCGCCACGGCAATGACCACGGCGCAAAACCCCAGCAGAATGCTTTCGCCGTTGTTGTTCCTGCTCAGGGCCAGCACCACAAATGAAACAACGGTCAGCACGATGCCGCCGATCAGAATCAGGATGAGCTCGCGATGCCGGCGCACATCGGCTGCGCCGATCCACGCCAGCACCGCGAGGATGCCGATACTGGCGATGGCATTGGAGCCAAACGGCGGCACCACCCACTGGTTGAGTGGGCCGATGTAGGCCAGGCTCAAGCCGATCCCCCACGCGATGGCCGCAAACAACGCCACCATGCCCAGCGCTTTGGCCAGCAGTGCTTCCTGTTCGGTGTATTCCTGATCCTGGGTCATTTTGAGTCTCCCACGTTAAATATCGAACACGACAGATCGGCTTTAAACAACACTGCTGCTTTGATGCGCTGTGTCACGCGCTGTCAGACCTATTCCGGCATCATCAATAGAACCAATAAACCCATATTTAATAGACATTATTGGGAATAACAAAATGCGTTGTCGTAGGGGCGAAGCATTCGCCGCCAAAGTCTATGTTTACTGTAGTTTTGTAGGCGAATGCTTCGCCCCTACCTTGGCAAATCTTTATTCCCAATAATGTCTAATGCTGATTTCGGCCGAGCCGGCAACCCTGGCAGGTTCGAATTAAAGAAAAGGGGATGTGTGATGCGTTGAAACCAGCGAAGACGCGATTGTAGGATTGATTAAACAGAATGCGGAGAATTTTTGGTTTTTCTTCATTCTGTTTTATTCTGTAAATTCTGTCTAAAAATCAGCGGCTGAGTAGTTACATTTCTTTTACCTAACACTCTTGACAAGACCCACTCCAACGGGCCCTACACTCAAAACTCGTCAAATGCAATTTGCGAAGGGCTGACGCCGAGCGTCTTGAGCATGGCTGTGGCGGCCTTGATCATTGGGGGCGGGCCGCACAGGTAATACTCGATGGACTGGGGATTGGGGTGCGTGCTGAGATATTTACGCAAGAGCACCTCGTGAATAAAGCCGATGTGCGAGTCCCACACTTCGCCCGGCTGCGGCTCGGACAACGCCGCGTGAAAGCTGAAATTGGGATGCCTGCGCGCCAACTCCTCGAAGTAGTCCTGATAGAACAATTCTTGCAACGACCGCGCGCCATACCAGAAGCTAATGGGGCGGGTGCTGCCCTGCGTCTCAAGCAAATTTGACAGGTGCGAGCGCAACGGCGCCATGCCCGCGCCGCCACCCAGATAAACCATCTCGCGCACAGTCGGCTTGATGTGAAAGTCGCCAAATGGACCAATAGCGGTGACGGTGTCGCCGGGCTTGAGGCCAAAGACGTACGATGAGCCGGTGCCGGCGTTGCAAGCCTGGCCGCGCGGCGGTGTCGCAATGCGCACATTGAAGCGCAAGTGTGTGTCCTGGTCCCGGTCCGGGTTGGACGCGAAGGAGTAATTGCGCCGGCACGGCATGGGATTGGCCGCCACCGATTCGTGCACATGCTGGGCCGTCCACACCGCTGAATAAGGCGCGCCGATCTCGATGTGTTCCAGCGTGCGCTCGGTATACACCGGAATATCAAACTGCAAATATTCGCCAGGCCGATACGCCAATTTGGGCGAGCCCGGCACAGGTTCCAGCACCAATTCCTTGATGAAGGTGGCGACGTTATGATTGCTGACCACCTTGAACGTGTGAGTGGGTGGCGGCGCGATCTTGCCCATGCCACCGGCCGAAGTCAGATCGAGCGAAATGCAGCCGTCTTTGACTCGCACATCATAAGTCTTGAGGGCCACGCACACCGGCGGGCGCTGGGGCGAGCCATCGCGAATGTCGAAGCGGCCGTTGTGCTTGGGACATTCGATCAGCGTGCCTTTGACCATACCATCGGCCAGGTGCGCGTTGCCGTGGGTGCAGATGCCGTCGGTGGCAAACACTCGGTCATCGGCTGTGCGATAAATCGCGTAGCTGTGATGATCATGATCAAACCGGATCACATCCTCTGTGTTGAGCAGCGTGGCTGAACCCACCTCGATCCAGCCATTGATCACTGACCCGCCCTCAGCCGTAATCGCCCTGGCCATGTGTGGCGCTTCAGCCGGATAGGTGGGTGTGGGCAGCACGCGCCGGACGAACCAGGCCGGGTCGGTGTGCTGGCGTAGCAGGGCTGGAATAATCTCGCGATACGCCTCCAACAGGCCGTTGTAGGGCGTGGGTGTGTCGGCTTTGATGAGCGCGTGCAACTGCGGCAATGCGTGATAGGGCACCAGCGGGAACATGTGATGCTCGACGTGATAGTTCATGTTCCAGTACAGATAGCGGTTCAGCCCGTTCATGTAGACCGTGCGGCAGTTCAGCCGGTGGTCGAGCACGTTCTCGGCCAGGCCAGCATGTTGGGTGTAGCCATATACCACCATCAGCCAGGCACCATAGAACGTGGGCAGGCCAATGAACATGAGCGGCAAAATGCTGCCGGTGTAGAGGGCGAGGCCGATCACGGCCGCATAAATGGCGATGTAGATACGCGCGCGCAGGATGACGCCGGCGTGGGCGAACTCGGGCAAAAATGTCAACTCTTCGGGCGTAAACCGGCCGGTGCAGTGCATCCACACTTCGCGCCAATATTTTTGAAACGCGCCGACATTGAAGAAGTTCAGGATCACTTTGTCGAGATGCGTGGGCCGCGGCACCGCAATCTCAGGGTCGCGGCCGACGATGATGGTGTCGCTGTGGTGGCGGGTGTGGCTCCAGCGCCAGATCGTGGATTCGCGCAGCACCATGAACGAAGCGATTTCGTAGAGCGCGTTGTTGAGCCAGTCGGTCTTGAACGCGGTGCCGTGGCTGGACTCGTGCCAGCGCGAATCCGAGGTCGAGGCATACAGCACGCCATACGCCGCGAACGCGGGGATGGCCCAGGCGGTGCCCCAAGTCAGATAGCCTATGACGCCGAAGCCGATCAGTAGCGAGAACCACATGAGCGTGTCTCGGAGGGCCGGCCCATCCTTGCGCGCCAGCAGCGCCCGCATCTGCTCTTTCGGCACCGGCGATGCATACCACTTCGCCTCAGCCAGTCCCTTTTCCACTGCAGCCGCCGAGTCTTTGCCGACCAGGCTGTAATCGCCCAGATGAAATTCGCTTTTGCTTGTGATAGGTGTGTCCATAGTTGTGGCCGGCCCGTGAATGAGGCCGGCGCGTCCAATACACAAGCGTAATCACGACGGGGCGTTTGCACAACTGGCGTTTCTCAGCAAACCGTGTCTGCGCCGGCTCCAGTCTTGTCTCGCACAAACGCCATTTCTAAGCCAAATGCTAGAATCCTTTTCATGAAATCGGCACTAATCGTTTATGGCGGCTGGGACGGCCATCAGCCCAAAGAAGTGGCACAGTTGCTGCACGACAACCTGATTGAAAACGGCTTCACGGTTGAGAAATCGGACACATTGGACGCATTGCGCGATGTGGAGAAGTTGAAGACGCTGGACCTGATTGTGCCGGTGTGGACGATGGGCACGATTCAGCGCGAGCAGGTGCAGCCGCTGATGGAGGCGGTGCGCAGTGGTGTCGGCCTGGCTGGTTGCCACGGCGGCATGTGCGATTCGTTTCGCACCGAGACCGAGTATCAGTTTATGACCGGCGGCCAGTGGGTGGCGCATCCGGGTAACGACGGCCGGCATTACTGGGTGAATATCAGTGAGCAGAACCCCATCACCGACGGGCTCAAGGATTTCGAGGTGCGCAGCGAGAAATACTACCTGCATGTCGACCCGGCGATTCGGGTGTTGGCCACGACGAAGTTCGAGGACTACGACGATGCGATCATGCCGGTGGTGTGGACCAAGACCTATGGAAAAGGCCGCGTGTTCTATTGCTCACTCGGCCACCACGCCGACATTGTGGCCATGCCCGAGACGATGACGCTGATGAGCCGGGGCATGCGCTGGGCGGCGGGCGAGTGGCAAACCGAGATGGGTGTGCCGTTTGCCAAGGCCTACGCGCAGCTTGCTCAGTAGGCGGCTGGCTGTTGGCGGCTGGCTGTTGGCGGCTGGCGGCTGGTGTCAAATTCACCAGCCACTAGCCACCAGTTCAATTCCAGCGCGAGATATCGTCGGTTAACTTGCTGATGTAATTTTTGATCGCCCGCGTATCGTTGGCATCGGGCACAGCGGCTAGATAACCTTCCAGCAGGCGTACGGCGTGGGTGCGTTTGCCCAACGAGCCATATAGCAGGCCCAGATTGCGCATCTCGATGAAGTCCTGCGGATTCAGTACCAGTAGACGCTCAAGGACTTTTGCGCCGCGCGCGGCGTCGTTGGTGGTGGCGTAGTAGTTCTTGAGATTATTCAACATGCGGGTGAGGATGTAGCGATTGCTAACCGGCATGAGAAAGGCAGAATCAAACGGCAACTGTCCGCGAGTGACATTACGAACCCGCTCCTTGCAATC